>JAJRTN010000133.1 GCA_024278275.1 Candidatus Hydrogenedentota bacterium | reverse complement strand
ACCGGCGAGGCGGCAAGCTCCAAAAACAACGATTTCTCCTCACCCAAAGGGTGAGCCAATTCCGAATGCTCTTTCCTGTCCATGCCAAAGAGAATGAATCACTTCCGGAGAACAATGCAAGACGCAACTGCCGTTTTTAGGTTCAAGAACCCAACGGCGGTCCAACTCCTTGCGACTCATCAACAAATGTCCTTCCATGGGAACCCTCCACTTGAAAGGCTCCAATTGTGACATTTCTAATGAGTCCGATATGTGACATTATCAAAGAGTCGCGACAGGCAAACATGGATTCCTTGACATATGACGCCGTGCGTTATACCCTGTTTCGTACCGTCCCGCCGAATCAATGAAATTGTCCCCGGGAAGCGCCCCTCCGCGGGCCGTCTTCGATTTACCGGAGGGTTAACGTATGTTAAGCTTTCACATGTTGTGCTCCGGGGGCCTCTTCGCCTTTCTCCTGGGGAGCTGCCTTGTTGCCCAGGCGACTCCGGCCCCGTCCAGCTCCGCCTCATTTGTGTGGTGGGAAGGGGAAAACCCGTCGGCGACCAATTTTCCCGGGGAAACATGGTTCTCCCCGAAGACTTTTCCTGATACGCGTCACCTCCTTTCGGCGGGGGACTGGCTCACGAACGAGGGAAATCGAAGGGGACCGGAAGCCTTTGCGCGGTATGACGTTACGGTTCCCGCAACGGGGGTGTATGACTTCTGGTGCCGCAAGTTCTGGAAGCATGGCCCGTTTCGGTGGCGTTTCGATGACGGGGTTTGGCGCACCTGTGGCCGTGATATTGCACTCGCGGACTCCTGTGAACTTATCACACATGTGGGTGCCAACTGGGTTTACCTGGGCCAGGTCCGGTTGGAGCGCGGTCCGCACACCTTTGAATTGCGCCTCCTGGCCAAGGAGGGGGAGCGTCTTACCGCCTGCTTCGACGCCTTCCTGCTCACCACGGAACCCTTTGAGCCCCGGGGCAAGCTCAAGCCGGGAGAACTTTCGGGCTTGGCGGATCCCGGCTATTTCGCCTGGGAGCCGCCCCTGGATCCATTGGACGGGAAGGCGCTGCTTGACCTGCGCGGGCTGAACGAGGCCGTGGCGGGACAGGACGGCTTTGTTCGCGCGGAGGGCGACCGGCTTGTGCTTGGCGGCGGCACCACTGTGCGCTTTTGGGCGGTGAACATGGGGGCCGGTATTGCCGCGCTGGACACGAAATCCCTGGACTATCTCGCCGGGCGGCTGGCCAGGCAGGGCGTGAACCTGGTGCGTTACCACAGTGCCCTTTACGACACGGGCAAGCTCAGCCCGCCCGTCATGGACACAAAGCGCCTGGACGACCTTTTCCGGCTGGCAACGGTCAACAAGAAGCATGGCATCTACACGAGTATCAGCTTCTACTTTCCCCTGTGGATGACCACGGAAGGCGGACGGCCCTTTGCCCGCATTTTCTTTGATGAGACCCTTCAGGCGGCCCACCGGGCCTGGGCACGGGGCATCCTGACCACGCCCAACCCGTATACCGGTGTTCCTCTGGCCCGCGAACCGGCGGTGGCTATCGTGGAGCTGGTCAATGAAGACAGCTTTTTCTTCTGGACCTTCATGAAGGACCGTGTGGGCCCATCGTACTGGGCACGGCTTGAAGGCAAGTTCGCCAATTGGCTCAAGGCGCGGTACGGATCGGTCGCGCGCGCAAACGGTATGGGGGTACCGCGAAAAAGGCGACGGAGAAGAACGCGCCGTGCTTTACGAGGCCTGGTTCATGACGGGCGACGGCCGGCGCCAGATGGAGGAAGGTCAACGCCGGCGCGTTGGGGACCAGGTTCGTTTCCTGGCGGAGACCCAGCGGGCCTTCTACGCCGACACGCGCGCTTTCCTCAAGGAGGAGCTCGGTCTCCGGTGCCTGGTCGGCGCCAGCAACTGGCACGTTACGGACGCACGGCTCCTGGACGCCCTGGAGCGTTATACCTACGCCGCGACCGATATCATCGACCAGCACGGCTACTTCGACCCGCCCCATGACGGGGAGGCGAGCAGCTATGCCGTGCGCGTGGGCCACACCTTCACCAGCCGGTCCGCCCTGCGCGACCCCTCGAACCTCCCCATCCAGACCGTCCAGGTCGCGGGCAAGCCCCAGATGATTTCCGAGATCGGCTGGCCCCAGCCTAATCTCTACCGCTCGGAAGGGCTCTTTCTTTCCGCCTGTTATGGTGCGTTGCAGGGCGTTGATGCCATCTGCCATTTCGCGATCAACGGCCCTTCCTGGGACCAGACGATGAAGAAGTTCGCCCTGGCGACGCCCTCCGTGTTCGGCACTTCGCCCGCCCTGTCGCTGATCTACCGCCGGGGCTACGTGGCGGAAACAGCGCCCGTCTTCCAGGAGGTCCTGGACCTGGAAGCACTCTACCGGCTCAAGGGTTCCCGCGCGGTGGCCGGGCAATCCCTGGAGAAGTTCCGGCGAAAGGATGTTCCCAAGGACACGCGCGCCGATGCCAAAACCGGGGTTTTTGATCCCCTGACCTGCTATGTCGGCCAGGTCACCCGCAGCTTCACCGGGAACAGCGCCGAGGCCGTCGAAGAGGATCTTTCGTCTTTCATCGACCGAAACGGCACGACTGTGCGAAGCCTCAACGGCCAGCTCGAATGGGATTATGGCGCGGGTGTTCTAACCGTTCGCGCCGACCGGGCGCAAGGCGCGGTTGGTTTTCTGGGGGCCGCGGGCACCGTGGACTGCGGCATCCTGAAAGCGACCCTCGAAAACGAGTACGGCAGCATCCTCCTTGTTTCCCTTGATGGCACACCGCTGGCGGAAAGCCGACGGATGCTTTTGCAGGTTATGACGGTGGACCGGCCCTATGGCTTCCACGCGAGCGGGGGCAGGGCGGAGGGCACCATTACACGGCTGGGCGGCGGCCCTTTCGGCGTGGAGAAGATCCGGGGCCGGGTGCGCCTTTCCGGCAAAGGCATTGACAGTCGGAACGTTATTCCCCTCGACGAGAACGGCTACGAGCGGGAGGTCGATGTGGAAACGGAGCGCGGCGCGGGGCGCCTGGGTATCCGCCTTCGCGATAACACGGCCTATTACATCATTGAACCGTGAGGCTGAAAAATGTTTCACCGTGCGTGTAGCCGGGCGCCTTCGTGGTCAAAGATCTCGTGGGCGTGGGCCAGGCTTTTCCACGCGCCGCATTCGTCCGGCTCCTTCTCATCAGTCCCCTTCTTCGTCCCGTTTGACTGCCCGCCGGGCCACCTATACAATCGCCCCGGGCTGGAACGGAAGGAGACGCTGGGGCGACCATGCGCGGATTCGGTTTTGACACATTTCAGGTGACGGACGGGAATCGGGATGCCTTCGAGGCATGCCGTGATGTGGCCACGCCCGAATCCGCCCGCGGCGGCCTGACCGTGCTGCTGGGACCCGGGGGCGCCGGCAAGAGCCACCTTCTATGGTCCATTGCCAAACAGGTCCGAAGCGGCAGCGCGCGGATCGGCCTGGCGCTCATCATGGCCCGCGAGTTTCCCCGGAAGGTGCGTGATTTGGTTCACGATCCCAGGGTCATCTCCGGCGGGCACCGTGCCATCCTCCTGGTGGACCAGCTCGAACAATTCCGCGAAGAGGTCTCCGACCTGGAGGCCGTTGTGCGCCTGTTCCTGGAACATGAGCAGACGGTCGTGGTGGCCACGGCGGTCCATCCCGCCCGCCTGGCCCAATGCAGCGACGACTTCCGGCGTCTGCTGACGACGTCCCGCATGATTGAAATGACGCCTCTGCCCCGCCCGGAGGTTGCCCCGGAGACCCGCGAGACAACGGTCACGACCCGTTTACAGGCGGAACTGGGCGCGTTGCGGGAAGCGCGGGCCCACCTGGAAAACCGCCTCGCCCGGGAGGCCGACGCGGAGCGCCTGGCCCGGGAGAGCGTGGCCGGGCTGGAAGCCGAGGTGACGGCCCTGCGGGAGGAGCGGGCGCGCCTGGAGAAGCAATTGGCCGACCATGTCGGGCTGGCCTCGGACCTGGCCGATCTCAACGGCAAACTGACGGCGGCGGAAGCCGAGGCCGAGGTTCTGCGGAAGCGCCTCAAGCAAAGTGAAGCGGAAGCGGCGGGCGCTTTCGCCGAACAGGCGCGCCTGCAGGGCCAACTGGGTGCCCGGATTCATGCGGAAGAAGAGCTGGAGAAGGAAAGAGCGGCGCGAACGGAAGTGGAAGGGGCTTTGCGGACACTGCGCCAGGCCGTGGCGGGACTGCTCGCCTGGACCGATGTGGAGGCGGCCGGTCGCGATCCGGTGGAGGCGCTGCCTGATTTGCTGGCGGAATTGGAAGCGCGCCGGCTGTTGCTCATCCGGCACACCGTATTCGAGGAGAACGCCCGTTTGCGGGAGGATGCGCTGAAGGCCGCCGAAACGCTCACGCGGGAAGTCGCGGAACTGGAGGCGGCGGTGGCGCACCAGGAAGATGCCGCCCGTGCCGCGCGGGAGGAACAGGCACGAATCGCCCATGTGCTCGACGAACGGGAAGCGCGTCTTTCCACGATGGAATTCGAGCTTGAAAAGGCGCGGCGGCAGATGAGCTTGACCGCGGCCGAAATGGACGCCCTGCGCCAGGAAGCGGCCACGCAGGTGGCCTCGGCGAACATACAAGTGGGCGAACTGCAACACCGCGTCACGACGCTTGAAGCCGCCCTGGCGCTGCATCACGGAACCGGGCAGGATGTGGCCGGAATGCTGAACCGGGAAGCCGGAGAATTGACCCGTGCCGCGGCCCTCCTTTCCGGCGCCGCCGAACGCTTGGGCGGTTTGCCCGACGTGCCCGGCCCGCCGCCCGAAGCGGACGCGCCCGAGGTGGAACAGCCGTCCCTGTTCGGCGAGGAGGCGTTTGTCTCCCTGCCGCGGTCCCCCACCACGGAACTCAACGAAATCGCCGAGGCCATGTCGGCCATGGAGCCATCGGCCGGCTCCGAGGAAGGAACACCCGAAACGGATGAGTGATTTTCCCACGCGTATTCTCGATCTTTTCCAGGCCATCCACCCCCTCGACCGGGTTCCCCGCAGTGGCTACCTCCTGCGCGGCGTGGCCGACCCCGAATCCGTGGCGGCCCACAGTCACTTCGTGTCGCTCATGGCGCTGCTCTTCGTCGAAGAGTATCCCGGCCGCTTCGACCGCGACCGGGTTCTCGCCATGGAGCTCATTCACGATCTCTCCGAGGCACGCATCATGGATATCCCCATGCCCTACGCCGACGCCTACATGAGCGAAGCCAAGGACCGCGCCGAACAGGCCATCCTCGAAGACCTGCTGAAGGGATTCCCACCACACCTGGCCGACCTGCACGCCGAGTTCAGCGCGGCCGAAACGCCCGAGGCCCGCCTGCTCCGCGGCCTCGACAAGGCGCAGATGATGGTGAAGATCATCCACTACGAACGGGAACACCGGGGCAACCTCGCCGAGTTCTGGGAGAACCCCAAAAACTTTCGGGACTACGGCCTCGAATGCGTGTCCGATCTCTTCGACGCGATTTGCAGACGCGCCGGAAAGGACCGGCCCCGGTAGGGGAAGGAACCCACGGACTTTCAGGGACGGACACGGACATCTCGTTCCTTTCATCGCCTGGGGCTGGCCACGGGGATGTTTATCTTTCTTTCCTCTTCTTCGGGGGTCGCGCTCATGGCCTTTATCTCCGCCAGCTTTCCCGAACCGCGATTACGCGTGGCAGACAATACCCATGGCCCCACGATGGCTACGGCTCCGGCGATGATCGCGACGAAGAGGAATACCGGAGCGGGTGATCCCAGGAAGAGCATGGGACCGAAGACCTCTTCGCCGGCGTACAGGAGGTATAGAAAGAGGAACACATACACCACCACGAACCAAATCACGCGGGCCAGCACGGCGGCCAATGCTTTCTCGATCCATGACGTGCCGTTCATCCTTCGGTCCTCCCGGGGTGTGCTACACCGCGTCAGGCGTATCTATTCATTCCTGCCCGTAATACGCCCCCGTGCCGTGCTTGCGCAGAAAATGTTTGTCGAGCAGATAGCCGGCGATGGGGGTATGGCGCGGACTGAGCTGGAGGGTGTGGAGGGCCATGCGGGCAATCTCCTCGAGTACCACCGCGTTCTCCACGGCCTTCCCGACCGTGGCGCCCCAAGTGAAAGGGGCATGTTGCGCCACCAAAACACCGGGTAACAGCATCGGGTCAAGGCCCTCGAAGCGGCGCACGATGACCTGGCCGGTGTTGTGCTCATAACCGCCCGCCACCTCGGCCTCCGTCAGGACATCGGTTACGGGCACTTCGCCATAAAAGTAGTCGGCGTGGGTGGTGCCGAAGCAGGGAATCCCCCGGGAGGCCTGCGCCCAGCAGGTGGCATGGTGCGAGTGGGTATGCACCACGCCGCCTATCTCGGGGAATTCCCGAAAAAGCACGACATGGGTTGGGGTATCGGACGACGGATTCAGCTTGCCTTCGACCCTCTTGCCGTCGAGATCCACCACCACCATTTGATCGGCGGTCATGCCGTCGTAGGGCACGCCGCTCGGCTTGATCACCACCAGGCCCCGTTCGCGGTCGATGGCGGAGGCGTTGCCCCAGGTGCCCAGTACGAGACCGTGGCGTACCAGGGCCAGGTTCGCCTCCAGGACTTCTTCTTTTAATCCTTCCAGCACGTCACCCCTACCCTTCTTCCGGCTCCAGGCACAGCAGATGGCGCCATTCATCATCACCCAGGCCGGCCACGTATTCCACCACCCATTGCTCCATGAACCTCTGCTCCATGATTGGAACCAGGGGGTAGGTCGCCCTGGGCAGCCCTTTCAGCAGATCATAGTAGCACCACTCCAACAGGCGGTAGCCGCTGGTTGCGGATCGTTTGAACTTCGGATGGGGCCGCACCAGCCCCAGGCCGACCATCTTCGCGTCGAGGATGTCGTGCATGGCCTCCAGCAATTCGACGCGCCGGGGCCAGGCCGTGCCGTTCTCCGTCAATTCATCGACCAGGGGCAACATGTCCGGGGCGAGTTCCGGGAGCTTCCTGAAGGTTGGATAGAGCCACTTGTCGTACGGAAAGTAGCGGCGATTCAGCATGAACGCCAGTTCGAGGCTGAGTTTCAAGGTCCGCGCCAGGGTGGTGTGGGCGTAGGCCCGGTTCTCCCGGAGCAGGGCGCGGTGCAGGGCGTACAACCCCATGCCCGAGGCGTAGCGGCACCAGTTCGCCAACCGCCGCCGCCACACTTCGTCCGGGTAGTAGGCACCGAGGACGTCGCGTATGTGGGAGAATTGCCCCGCGCCGTCGTGCCACACCTCGCCATTGATCACATGGAGGATATCCTCCTCCGGGATCCCCAGCCAGTCTTCGTTGCTCTCGGGCGCGGTGGTACGGCCGATGGTGCGCAGGAGGAATTCATCCATGGATTCCGGCGCGAGCCCCGCGCCCCCCACGTGGCCCGGTTCCAGCTTGAAACCCCGAAACTCGCCGGGGAAATAACGGCTTACTTTCTCCCACAGTTCATCCGGCGTATCGCGGAAGACCCGGTCCGGCAGGAGCAGGTCGATGCGGGGACCCCAATGGTGATCCCGGCTGATGGCGTCGTCCATGCCGAAGCATTCGCTGCCCCAGCCGAAACGTCCGCACGCCGCTTTATCGAGTACCGCCGGGCACGTCTTTTCCATGGCCGGCCGCACCACTTCCTCGAAGAACGCCTTGCTCAGCGAGATGGCGTCAGGCTCGTTCGTTTTCCCGTTCATCATTCGGTCCTTCCCGTGGATTTCCGGCGGTTTCTTAAGGCGTTTGCGAAATCGAGGATCCTATCTGCCATCCGCCGGGCCGCGTTCGGTCCCGGTTTTCGTATGTTGTGGCTTGGAGATCCACAATATACCGGATCATGTGGCGGGCGTGCTGAAAACCGTCTTTTCGCAAACGGCAGCTCTTGGAGCACCTTTGGGAAGTCCACTGTTCATCGACCGTTCTCCCCATTCTCGTGGTAATTTGTACGGAACTTCACGGGTAAGAGCCTACAATGGGTATTTCTGCAGGTCGGCGGGCACGAATAGCTTGAGGTTGGGCTTGTACCGTTCAAGCGGGGTCACGTGGACGCCGTGAAAGCGTTTGTCATAGGCCACCAGGGCCATGGGGGAGAAGAGGAAGGTATAGGGCTGCTCTTCGTGGATAATTTCGTGGAAGCGGTGGTAAAGGCGGCCCCGTTCCTCATGGTCGAAGGTAACGCGGCCTTTTTCGATGATGTCGTCCATCTCGGGGGTGCTGAAGCCCACGTAGTTCGAGCCTTTTTCCATTTGGGAGGAATGCCAGAGCTGATAGGGGTCGGCATCGGGGTCCACCGACCACCCCATGACCACGGCATCAAAGGCGCGGTTGTCCACCATTTCCAGCATGGAAGCCCATTCCAATTGGCGGATGCGCATCTCGATGCCGGCCCGGCGCAGTTCCTCCTGGAAGAGGGTGCAGATCTTTTCGCCGTCCACGCTGGCGTTCGTCAGCAGGATTTCAAAGCGGAAGGGCATGCCGTCCTTGTCCAGAATCCCATCGCCGTCCGTATCTTTCCAGCCCGCCTCGTTCAGCAACGCGAGCGCTTGCGCCGGGTCGAAAGGCCACGCCTTGACAGCGTTATTGTGCGCATAGGTGCCAAACGTGAAATTGCCGGTCACGATGCGCGCCAGGTTGTGGTAGATGGCCTTTTTGATGGTTTCGCGGTCGAGCATCATGGTCATGGCGCGCCGCACGCGTTTGTCCTGGAACAGGGGGCGCCGCGTGTTCCAGCCGATGTAGGTGTAGAAAAGGCCGTAAAAGCTGTACTTGTTGAAACGCTCGTTGAACTCGGGGGTGTTGGCACGGCGCACCCAGTCTTCCGACCGAAGTCCCTTCACGTCGATACCGCCGCGCAACAGTTCGAGGAAGGCGGCATTGTCATCGGTGATGATCTTGTAGACCTTCTTGTCCAGGTAGGCGACCTTGCCGATGACGCCGCCCCAGTAGCGCTCATTGCGCGCCAGGACGATGCGGTTGCCCGTATCCCATTCTTCGAGCCGGTACGGACCCGAACCGACGGGCGCGCGGTCATGATCGTCGAAGTCCCCCACGCCGTAGATGTGTTGGGGCAGGATGTCCATTTCGTAACCCAGGTAGACCAGGTGGAGAAAATAGGGCTTGGTACACGTAAAGCGCACGGTTCGGGCATCGACCGCCTCGCAGGAAGCCACATTCTGGTAGTAGTTCTGGATGTGGAGCGCATCGACCGTGGGGTCCTTGATTTTGTCGAAGGTAAACTTCACGTCCGCCGCCGTGAGCGGTTCCCCGTCGGAGAACACGACGCCTTCGCGAAGGTGGAAGGTATAGGTGAGATGGTCCTCCGACACCTCCCAGGACTCGGCAACGCCGGGAAGAGACTCAAGGGTTTCGGGGTCGCGTTCCAGGAGGCTGTCGAAAACCTGTCGCACAATGCGGCGGGCATAGGCATCCGTGCTGGTGATGGGGTTGATATTCGGCATTTCCGCGCTCATGCTCGACACAATCCAGTCACCGGGCACGGGCTTTTCACGCGAACTTTCCGGTGCATCGGTCGTTTCCCGCCCCGTGTTCGCGGCGCCTTTCTCCGCTCCGGGGGAAGATGTGGCGGGCGTGGCAGCGGAAGGGGTTTCGCCCCCCACCTCGATCCGGCATCCGGGGAGAGACAACAGGGGCAGGAGGGCCATAAGCAGGACGGGAATGACTTTTTTCATGGGGGACTCCATGGAATATGGGCTGGCCTGTGGTACATGTTGCGAGTCGTTATCCGCATAACGTTGCGGCAACAGCGTTGGGCGGGTGCCATGGGCAGTACATCTGCCCGTGGGGATCTTCGTGTCACACACCGGCACGCAACCGCTCACGGCGGCCCGTCAGGCTGTGTCGCGGGGTACCCATTTTCATGTGGCCGTACACGAATCCTCGCCGCCAGGAACGCCCGACGCCTCGTCGATCAGTAACGATCCATAAGAACGTTGCCATATTAGCACAAACACGCTATGCTGGAGAAAAGCACCGGCGCGGGAGACCGGCGTGGCCGGAGGGTGTCCGTCTGGGCCGCGTTTTCCGGTGCCATGGGGACATGGACCATGTGGCAACGTTTGCTCATCGTTGACCCGGGCGAAAGGGTTTCCGACCTGCTGGACACCGCCACGCGGGCGGAGGTGGAGCCCGTGTTGCTTTTTGTGGGCAATCCCCCCGCCGCCGTTCTTGATGCCCCCGTTTTGGTGGAAAAGGGGCTCGATGAAAATACCATCACGAAACGGGCGCGGGACGAAGGCGTCCGGGGCATTTACGCGGCGTCCCGCGAGGCGTGGCCCGCCGTGGCGGCATCCGCGGCGCGCTTGGGTTTTCCCGCCCTGGCACCGGGCAAAAGCGAAGGCCTGCTTGTCTCGCACGCCCAACGGCTCCGTGCCCATCACGTGGATTGTATCGACAGCCGTCTTGTGAATGATGCGGCCATGGCCGAAGAGGCCGCCGGCGAACTGGGGCTTCCCCTGCGCGTTCGCACGGCGGGATGGGCCGACCCTCCCCGTTGCATGTTGGTCAAACACCTGGCCGACCTGCCGTTGGCACTCGCCAAGGTGCGCAAGCACAGCGCCAGTAAGCGGGTGATGGTGCAACGCCACGTGCAGGGCGCCATCTTTCGGATCCTGGGCTACAAAACCCGGAAAACATACCTTCCCCTGGCGGCCGTGCGCGAGGTCTGCACCGAGGATGCCTTCTGCGTGCCCATGCTGCGTTGGGCGCCCCACGCCGGTGAGATAGATCGCGAAGAATGGCTGCAATGGGCCCGGCGCGCGGGTGCCGCATTGCCCGACGGTACCGGCTTTCTCGAGTTTGAATGTGTCCGGTGTGAACAAGGCATCTTGCTCGGCGGCATACAGGTGGCCACGGGCCCCGCCCCCATCGACCGCCGCCTGGTGGCCCACGTGTCCGGCACGGACCTGCTCGAGCAGGGCCTGCGCCTCGCGGCAGGGCTGCCGTCCCGGCCGGTGCGACCACCCCACCGGGCCGCCGCGATCTGCTGGATACCGTCGCGGTCGGGCATGGTGGACCGGGTCAAAGGCGTGGACCGTGCCCGACAGTATCCCGGCGTCCGACACGTGGAGATCGCCGTTCGCGCCGGGGACACTTTGGGCCACGTGGTGGACCAAGCCTCCCGGGACCGTATTGGCTATGTCATGGCCGATGGCACGGCCCCGCGCGAAGCCATTGACGCCGCCCGGAACGCCGCCGGTTTGATCGAAGTGGTGACGCGAACCACGCTGTGACGGGTAACCGCCACGTACACTTGCATTGGGCGGATGCCTGTTCCCAGGCACCGCGAAGCGACGCGAAGGGCAGCCTCCCGCCCCACGCCTGGCCCTGGGCGGTGGACTGAAGCGCACCTTATCCCAGCTTGCGAAAACGCTCCGTGATTTCTTCGGTGAAGCGGCGCATGAATCCCTGGACATATTCCAGCGGGTCCATGGTGCCGTCCTCCACGAGGGGGGTGAGATCCATGGCGAAAATGGCGCCCGTCGACTCGTCCACGCCATGGGAAGCGTGGTAGGTGGCGTTGGCCCGGCGGCGGCCGAGGGAGGCCAGGTCATAGCGCTTGCCGCCGGCAATCTGGGAATCAAAAATCCCCAGCAGGGCCGCCTGGAGATTCTCATGGGCGGACACGTCGAAGGCCACCTTGTCCGCGTCAATCATCCAGTCCAGGTCACGCCACACCTCGCAGCCATAGACCTTTTGGGGCTTCACGCCCTTGGCCTGGCGCAACGCCTGGAGAAGTTTCAGCGTGACCCCTACATGCGTGTCGTGCTTGTCCGCCAGGTTATGCGTATAGATATAGTCCGGCCGGGTGGCTTCGAGGATGCGCACCAAATCCTCGACCACCACCGTACTCGCCCCGTCCTTCACGGCGCCGCTGGGGTGATCCAGGAGGAACTGCGCGCCATAATCGCCCACCAGCGCCGCTTTGTTCTGTTCGCGGCGGCGGATGGCCACCATGGCTTCGTCCGTGAAGTCGGCGTAGACATCGGCGCGGGGAGAGCCGCTGCCGTTGGTGACCATGACGCCGGTAAACCACTGGTCTTCCTGTTGAAAACAGGTCAAGATACCGTGAAAAGCCATGATTTCCAGATCATCCTGATGGGCGCCAACGCCCAGGTGCGTTGTGCGTGACAGGGCGCCGGCTTCCGGCGCATTGTCGGGGATATACAGGCCGGCGGTATCGAGAGCGAATTTCATGACGGAGTTCCTTACTTTCAAGAGGGAGTAATATTCTTGACAGGATTACAGGACAATTAAAATGAATTCTTAATTTGTTTGATTGCCCATCCTGTTCATCCTGTCAAAACGTATTGATTGGTTTAACCGTTGCATGATGTAACTATTCTAAATAACCCTATCCGTCCAAGGCGGGCAGGCTGGCGGCGGCGATGGACTGGCCCACGCGACGGCTCTTCTCGTCGGGGAGTTGGATGTTCACGGAGGACGCAATCTCCGGGAACTCCCGTTCGAGCACGCCCTTCGCGCCGTCGAGGATGAGCGTTCCGCCTTGGCCCGAGGTGCAGCGACCGAGAATGAGCACGTGTTTCAGATCGTAGAAGGTGGCGTAGTGCGCCAGGGCGTAGCCGAGGTAGACCCCCATGCTCTTCCAGATCTTCACCGCGCCCTCGTGGCCTGCGGCGAGCTTTTCCTGCACGAAAGCCAGTTTCGCGGCGTCGGTACCGTCTTCGGGGAGCGAGATGCCCGCTTCGGGCGCCAGGCGGAACACGCATTGCTGCGAAAAGTACCGCGCGCCGACCCCGAAATCCCGGGACCACTCATCCACCGGGGCCGTGGGGCTGTAGTCCACGGGACAGAAGGCCAGTTCGTTGAGCCAGTCGGTAATGTTGCCCTGGAGATTCACGTATCCGCCTGCTTCGCTTGACCCCATGGCCACGCCCAGCACGCCGTTGTCTTCCAGCGACATGGATCCCGCCAGGGCGGTCACCTCGCCATCGTTCACAATGACGAGGGGCACACCCATTTCGCGGCCGATGCGCTCGAACATGTCATGCACCTCGTGGAAACGGTCTTTTGGGATGCCCCGGAAAAGGGAGGCGATCATGGCGCGGTTGTTGATGTAGACCCCGGCGGAACTCCCGCCGATGGCATCCACGCGGGGCATCTTTTCCGCGGCCGCGCGGATGGAGGCCATCACCTCCCGGTAATGGTAATCGGGGTCGCTCTGCTTGCGGGGTTCCCAGATCACCTCTTCGCTTAAGATGGCCTCGCCATCGATCACGGCCGACACCTTGCGGTCGGAAGCGCCCAGGTCGAAGCCGATACGGCAGCCTTCCAGGTGTCGTCCGAGGGCCTGGGCCCGCTCGTTTTCCGGGGGCACGTCCTCCGGCGCGCACGTAACGACCATGAAGGGCGTTTCGTATACATCCTCGCCCATAAAATGATAGTCGAAAGAGCGGAGACCACCGTCGCGATAACAGTCACCGATATGGATGCCCACCGAGGCCGGTCCGCCCACGTAAACCTTGCAGGCACCCTTCTGCCACATGAGAAACTTCAGCAGCCGTTCGACAAAGAAGCCATTGGCCGCCGCCTTTTCGTGGTTACCGGGAAAGACCCGCGTCTCGAATCGCGACACCGCGCCGTTGCTCCGTTCCAGGCCCAGCACGACCCGCTCGCCGCCTCCGGCTTCATCGACGGCGTCGAGAAAAGCCTTGCAGGCAAGGGCGGCGGGGCGGAATCCCGGGTCAAGGGGAGGCACGGTGGCAGGAGGAACCAGCATCCATTCGTGGGACATAGTACACCTCGATTCTTGGCTGTATTGACGGAAATCGTGCCCATCATATCGCACGTTCCATCCCAGCGCAAGCGCCCATTGCGTCACACGCCGTTCCGCGTAGAAGCGGCTGGAAGCCCCTTCTACGTTTCCCGCCTCCCCCGGTCCGCCATGGAAAAGGAGAGGCACGAAGGCGATATGGAAAGGTGCCGGTGCCCGGGCACCGCGAAGAAATGGGGGTGATACGGTGGAGAGACCGGAGACAACCTCTCGCCCAAGGCGCACCCTCCCGGCGGGGGTGCGCCTATGCCCCGATTTTCTCCGCCAACCAGGCCAGGTTTTGCGCGAATACCTCGACGGTCTCCACGCCTTCCTCGTCCTCGTTGACTTCACCGATGGCGCCACCGAAAGCGATGTTCCAATAGGTGGAGCCCGGAACAACCATGCCGTTGATCATGTACCAGTACAGAAGTTGGGCAAAGGTAAAATTGTGCCCGGCCCGCCGTCCAACAACAACCGGGCCACCGAGCTTGCGGGAAAAGAGGTTGCCGTTGCCCCGCGACACATAGCCCGCCCGGTCCAACAGGGCCATCAGTTCGGGCGTGGCGGATCCAAAATAGACCGGTGAACCCGTAAGGATAATATCGGCTTCCTGCATACGGGTAAAGATATCCTCGAAATCGTCGCCCGTGAGGGTGCAATGTTTGTCCTTGTTCTTCCGGCATTGACCGCAGGCCGTACAGGGTTTGATGGGCCGGTCGGCCAGGCGGATAAGTTCTCCCCTGATTCCGGCCTGGTCCAGGACAGCGAGGGCCTTCTTCAGCAGAATCTCCGTATTCCCCGCGGGCCGTGGACTTCCACAAATGGCAATGCACTTCATGACACCGGTTCCTCCCTGTTTTGATGATGCCACCATTCCCGTCGTTATACCCCATGGCGGTGCCCGGAATCATCCGCGCCGGGGTGATCGTAATCGCTTGCCGGAGGTGGGTAGCGTGTTACCGCGTGGGCTATTTTCCGGGCAAGGTGACGCGCAACCGGTTCTCCCCGGCCTCCAGATTGTAGCGCAGGAAAAGCAGATCGGGCGAAAGGATTTTGCCTTCCAGGAGTCCCGGCGCCTCACCGACCAAGTAGAGGCTGTAGTCGCCCCAGAGGGTTATGCCGAAGGGCATGGCGCAGGGCGCGGTGACGGTGAGTTCGAGCTCGCGGCTCCAGTGAAGGCGCGTATCGCGGACCAGGCGTACACGAGGAATGTCCGGCTCGGCGAAGTAGCGTGCGCGTTCGGGGGACAGGGCATAGTTGCGTATGCACACCGGCTCGACCTTGCCTTCGATGAACATCATCTGGGCCTGGCGGTCGTAAAACAGGAAGGTCTTCGGCCAGGGCCCGACGGGAGTGCTCCAGTTGTAGTCGGGGTTGTAGGGCGGCGTCGGCAGATCTTTCCAGAGCATGTAGGAAGACGCCGTTTCCGTGTTGGCCTCGCGGTAGAGGCGGGCGGCCTCGGGCAAGGTGATCATGGTGGCATTGGGTTGAAGATGGGCCACGAAGGCATCGAGCATCACGGCGGCCTCCCGGGCGTCTTCCGGCGAGTAGCACCGCTACTGTTCAGTCCACTCCATCTCGTGGGCTTCCTGGTGTTGCAGGAGAAACACGTGGTCGTTGTACCGGGCGTTACGGCGATAATTGTCGGCCAGGCCCCGCCAGTAATCGATGTTTTCCCAGGAACAGATGCCGCCCCGCGCCACGTCGTTCGGGTCGGTGGAGTAGAGACAGGGATTGCCGGAGTGGAAGCTCTTGAGCAGGTCACGGGCGGTCCATTCCATGGCAACCAGTCCGCGTTCGGGTGCGGGCCGAAGACGCTGCTCCGGGTCAAGATAGTACAGTCCCCAGGGGCAACCGCGATCCGTAATGCCATCCACCTCGATCTGCTCCCAGCAGAACCCCCAGAGACCCTCGAAACCCAATTCGGCCAGGATGGGCGCCGTGTCCGGATCGGTGTGATGGCCGGCGGCCACCGATACCTTCGCCCAGGGCAGGGCCCGGCACACGGCGTCGCGCTGTTCGGCCCACTGCGCTTTCTTGTCCGCGCGGTCGCGGGCGGTGATATGGGCGCAAAGGGCCACGTCATCCCCGAAGTCACCGTGCCAGGCCGTCAGGGTGCCGGCCATGATATGTGCGGACTCGGGGCTTACCAGCCAGGTGATCTTGACGCCGCGGGGGTGCAGCGTGTGGGCGAGCAGGTTCATGCCTTCCGAACAGGTGCGGCCATTGACGTGACGGGCGGCCAGGCTGGCGAACATGTAATAGAGCTGTCCCATGGCGATACGGTTCCTTGTGATGTTGTACAGAAAAAACAGCCGTGAGCATTCGATGGGCTAAGCATAGAGCCCCGGCCCTTCGAAATCATCTTTTGCGGCAGGCGGTCGCACGCCAGGTGACGCTCTTTCGCGGGGGAACCGGGCAGGGCCTCGGAATCGACCCCGGTGAGGGGGTACAATCATGTCGTGAAGAAGCAGTCATTGTTGATGTAACGCTGTCTTTGTATCGGAGTACGCCAGTAATGAAAGTCATTCATATCGTGGGCTGGAAAAACCACGGCAAGACGACCCTCATGGTGGAGTTGATCAGGGAAATCACCGGCCGGGGAATCTCCGTTGGTGTCATCAAGCACTGCGGCCATCCCCATGAACTCGACCGGCCGGGGACGGATTCCTTTCTCCATCGCCATGCGGGGGCCGGCGTGGTGGCCGCGATTACCCCCGGCATCAGCGCGGTCTTCACCACCGAAGACATGGCGGTGGACGCTTACGCCGCCCTTCGTCCCGCCTTCGCGCAGTATGACCTGGTGCTGATCGAAGGGGATAAAGATGGTCCGGGGCCCAAAGTCGAGGTATGGCGGGCCGCCATGGGTTCGCCCCCCGCCGCCAACGAGCGCGACGATATCCTGGGAATCATCACGGACGACCCGCTGGACACGTCGCTGCCGGTCTGGCCAAGAGCCGATATAGCGGCACTGACCGACATGGTCCTCGAAAAGGCCGGCGAGATATAGTCCCGCGCCTGTCGCGTTCCCCCATGAATGGACGCGTGATTCCCATGTTTCGGCATCGGGGAAGGGGGCGCGCTCCAGTACAAGGCCAAGGCATCACCCCTCGTCCGATTCCGCCTTGGGACGGGCGGCGATTGCTTTCGCTTCCTCGGCCATCTTGTCGAGGATGAGTGCCAGGAAAGCCATGCCACCAACACTGCCGGGAAAAGTCATCAGGAACAACTGAACGCCAGAATACCGGGAATGGAACGCGACGAAAAGCGTAAACGCCCCCACCAGAACCGGTCCCCAAAAGAGTGCGGCCATGCGCCGCCATGGGGGATCCCCGGTCATGGCGCGGCGGTGGAGGCGGACCATGAGCATGACCGCGCCCACGGATTGGACGCAGGCCGAGACCACGAGGCTGATGGAGAAAAGCACGACGGCAGGGGGGAGTTCCGGAAAGGGTGGCGCCCCCCCCGGCAGGACGGGTTTATTAAGGCCCAGCAAATCCGGCATGCCGGTTACCAGGACATCCGGCAGCACACCGTGCCGCTCCATCCAACACAACGCCATGGCGAAGGGGGGCTGCGCCAGGGGGGAGAGGAACACCAGCACCGCGGCGAGGTACTCGGCGCGGTCGAGGGTGAGCAGCATCTTCAGCGTGACCTTCCAGCGCTGCTTCATGGGCAGTCCATACCAACCGCCGCGCTTCATCGAAAGGCCTCGGCGGGGCCGTGGGGGGCCAGGGCCACCATGATGTAGGGATTGATGCACACGTCATCGTGGTCGTGGGCGAAACGCCAGAGGCGGCCGCAGCATTCTTTCACCACGGCGGCGTATTTCGGGTCCGCGGCGAGGTTCCGGGTCTCGCCGGGGTCCGCCCGCAGGTCGTAGAGCTCGTCGTAGTCGAAGCCGTTGTAGACGTACTTCCAGTCGCGGGTCATGACGGAGCGCTGGATCCCGTAAAGTTCGTTGCCGTTGGTCTGGGTGAACAGGGCATCGCGCCATTGGGCCGGTGGTTCGTAGCGCAGGAACGGCATGAGGCTTTGTCCGGCGAAGGAACGGTCCGTTTCAATTCCCGCGATCTCCAGGAACGTGGGCGTAAAATCGGCCAGGGAAACGAAGGCGTCCACGTCGCGGCCGGGGCGGACCACGCCGCCCGGCCAACGAACGATGGCGGGCACATGGTAGGCGCCCCGGAAACAGGGCAAGCCCTTGGCCCACAGGCCGTGATCGCCCGCGTAATCACCGTGGTCCGACAGGTAGACGATCACCGTGTTGTCCAGTTCGCCCGCCGCCTCCAGGGCTTGCATGACGCGGCCGAAGAGGGCGTCTTCGTAGGAGCAGAAGGCGAGGTAGTGGCGCACGGCCTCGCGCTGCTCCACCTCGGGCAACTGGTCAAAACGGTCCCGCGTGCGGCGGTAGAGGGCGGGCTTGTCTTCCATGTGGTCCGGGAAGCTGGCGGGCAATTCGATGGCATCGAGGTCATAGAAATCCAGGTATTCCCGGGGCGCGAAGTAGGGATCGTGCGGTCCGAGGGTGCCCACGAAGTGGCACCACGGGGCGCCGGGTTCCCGGTGTTGAATGAAATCCTCCGCGTCCCCGACCACCCGCGCGTCCCACCCGGCAATGAAGAAATCATCGCCCTCACCGTAGTGGGTATAGGTGCCGTAGCCGGGGCGCAGAATCTCCGCTTCCCGGCGCACCGTTGGATCGGGGTTCTTCGCCATTTTCTCGAACTGCGCCCACTCATGGAGCGGCGGGCGGCCCGTTTCGGCTGCCCTCGCGCCGGGCGACCGGTTCCCGGGGTTGGGAAAGCGCATGGTCCAACCGCGGTCCGCCGGATTCTCCACGGCGCTCACATGCCACTTGCCGGAGAAATAGAGCCGGTATCCCGCGTCCCGCAGGTCATCGCCAAAGATGCGCGTGCCCGGCACGAGCCCGCGCGAGAGGGCATTCCCCACGTCTACGTTGTTCCAGACGCCATGCTGGGAGGGGTAGAGACCGGTGTGGAAGGTGGCCCGCGAGGGACAGCAATGGGGCGCGGGGCAATAGGTTTGGGAAAAGGTGACGCCTTCCCGCGCGAGGCGATCCAGGTTGGGGGTGATGGCGCGGCCATGGGGCGGTGTTGAGTCGCCCCGCTGCTGGTCACTCATGAAAATGAGGATGTTCGGTCGATCTGGCATGAATCTCTCCTGTGTCGGCGCGGACCTCGGCCCGGCCCTATTCGCCCTCGCCGGCCCCGTCACTGAAGTACCCGGCGAGCTTGTCCCAATAGGCGAGTACGAGCCAGAGGAGGAAGGGCAGCATAATCATGAACTGAATGGCCACTTGGGAGATGTCGACGGCATGGGCCGCCATGGCGCCGCTCGTGAAGGCCCGATGCGTCTGATAGCCAATGTAGGTCATGAAGGCGATGTGACAGGCGACGAGGAGCGCGCTGCCGCCAAGGAGGATGAGCAGGCGTCGCTTCAGACCCAGGCGCCCCGTGGCCAGCACCAGGGCGAGGAAGGGTGCGAGGTTGGCGGCCACCTGGGTGAAATTGCTGGCGGGCTGGTGTCCGTCCATGGCCAGGGTAATGGTGGAGGTGAAGTTGAGGAACCCGCTGGCCTGAACCGAACATCCCGGCTCAAGGGGTACGCCGAAGACGTTCATCAGCAGTCCGCCGCTCGCCTGCATGAGCAGCCAGCCGTAGTACGGCATGAGCATAAGCCACGCCCACATGATGACGACGAGGAAAAGGAGGAACTTCACGCAGAAAAAGAGGGCGCGTCCAATGGGATGTTCCCGTGCCATCAGCCTTTCCTTTTCTTGACCAGCAACTCAATCCACAGCAACCACACGGCCACGACAAAAACCACGTAGAGACTTTGCCAAACGTAGTGGTGTGCGAAATTGAAGTATTCGCGGCCCGGGCTGGTGTCGAGCGCGCCGATCATGCCCAGGCAGACCAGGCGGAAGATGTTGACGCCATACATGAGGGGAATGCCCACAACCAGCCCCACGAAGCGTTTCCACCACCGGGTGGGGAAAGCAATCACGGCGGCGAAAAAAATGACCATAACCTCGATGGCACCACACTCGGACACGAGGTCAAAAGAGAAAATCCTGCCCAAGGGCGTTTTGTCAGCCTTCGGGTCATTTCGGATTTGACTGATGGCCCGGGTGATTTCCGCCTTTCGCTTGTCCACGGCCCGGCGCATTTGCAGGCGTTTGAGCCGGGTTAGAGAAAGATCCTTCCCTAAATCGCTCTTATATTTCCGAAGTTCCACGTCTTCGGTAAGCAGTCCCCGTTGCAGGAAGAAGACCACGCGGGGCCCCACGGAAGCATCCCTGTTGTTTCTCCGCATCCGCAAAACGCGATGACGCCAGGTTTCCCACGGCGTCAGGGGCGGTTCATCCATGCGGGGTTCAACGACTTCGGCGTGGTCCTCTCCTTTTTCCCAGGCCGCCAGTTCGGCACGAACCTGCGAGGGATGCGCCGTGGTGACGCCGTAGTACTCCAGGTAGGCGGAGTCCCCCAAATGGTGCAGCACCCACGTGGTATTCCACGCGACCTGCAAGAGGTAGCGGTCGTTCAGCGCGGTATCGGTGACGGCCCGGTAGCCCGAAAGCAGCACCAGGACACAAAAGGAAAAGGTGATGACAAAACGAAGGGCTTGCCGTCGTTCGCCACGTTTTGGTGCCGTCGCCCGTTCCTCGCTCATACCCGTCCTTCGCGTTTCCCGGTTGCCATGCCATGATGCCTGCCCACAGATAATGAAGATGTTATGATAGCAACCCTCCGAAACATGCGCAAATACCCGAAATGATCCAATGACTTCCCGGCCTCGGTCATCCGGGCGAATGGGAATGAGGGAGAAGGAGTGTCCATGGAATGACCACCGCATCACACGGCCTGAAAATCGAGATGATCGCGCCGTTTATCGAAGGGACGAAGGATACCTTTTCCTCGGTGGCGTCCATGCAGGTGCGGCGGCGTGACGTGTATCTCAAGCGAGACCACGCCATGTTCGGCGAGATCAGCGCGGTTATCGGGCTGTCGGGAAGCACGGCGGGCACCTGCGCGGTGAGCATGCCGACGCGCCTGGCCGTGCGGGTGGTGCGGGCCATGTTGATGGTGCCGGACGACGAAACCATATCGGCCCGGGACGTGCGCGATGGGGTGGGTGAAATCGTGAACATGGTGGCGGGCCGTGCCAAGGCCATTCTGTCGCCCACGCAATACAAGTTCGATCTCACTTTGCCAACGATCATCACGGGCACATCACACGAGTTTTACCGGGGCAAGGGCGCGCCCTGCATGGTGGTGCTCTTCGACGCCGTCCCCGGCGGCGAGTCCTTTGCGTTGGATATTTCGGTGGCGAAAATTGGCTGAAGCGTGCCCCGTACGCTCCCTTACCGGCATTCCCAAGGAGGACCGTGGGAACGAGACAATTCGGCATTTTGCCAGCCGCTTCTCGGCGCTATACTATGAGAGATATGGGAATGGCAACCGGAGGCTGCTTGCCGTGAGCATGTCCATTGAAGACCGCAAACAGCGCCGTATGAAGCGGCGGAGGATCCGGCATTTCCTCCAGACCGGTGAGGGAATCGGTCCCGCGTTCGTACTGCTGGATTGGGCTATGCTCTTTCCGGCGATGATTTGGTTCGACACACGTGAAATCGCGGGCACCTTCAGCGCCGTGGTGGGTGGCGTGGGGCTTGTGCTGCTCATACTCGCCAATCTCGTATTCCTGGCCGCACTGAACAGTGACACGGGAGAAGGCCTTGTGCATCCACGGCTCACGAGCAAGGGGCTGGTCCTGTTCCGGCTGCTGCCGCTGTTGGTACTTTGCCTGGCCGGAGTGGCCTTGATCGAATACGGCACCCCGTTCTCGTGGATCGTCTTGTCCGTATCCTTCCTGCTCTACGCATGTGGCGCCATGCTGGATGCGATACTCTATTGGCGCGACCAATGACTGGCTCCACATAGCGGGAATGTTCCCGTGGGTGGGGGGGGAATGCCTGTGATGAAAGACAACAAAGACGGGAGGGTTGGCAATGTACGGATGGATCGTGACAACAGTGGGGCTGGCATTGGTGTTTTCATGCCCGACGGTTTGGGCCGCGGGAGAAAGTGCGGACGGGGAGACCGCGTACCCAACACTGAGGATGGCCTCCATTCAGATGGCCGTGACCGGCGACCTTGATGCCAACCTGGCGCGGATACGCCGAGGCATAGCCGAGGCGGCAACGGACGGGGCGCGGGTGGCGGTGTTTCCCGAGACCGCCCTGTCCGGTTTCGAGAGGAGGACTATCGAGGCCATGGATTGGCCCCGCCTCGCCGCCGCCATGCAAACGGTCGCCGAAACCGCCCGCGAACACGGCATTTATGTCGTCTATGGCTGCGCCACCCCCTCTCCCTTTGAACGCCCCTACAACTCCGCCATCGTGGTCGGCCCCGACGGCAGAGAGATTCACCGTTATCACAAGAGTTTTCCCGAGTCCTATTTCGAGCCGGGCGACCATCTCGCCCTGTTCCAAATCGACGGCGTCCCCTGCACGGTCATCGTTTGCCACGACAACCGCTTCCCCGAGCTGGTGCGCGTGCCCGTGCTCGCCGGGGCGCGGATCTGCTTCTACATCAGCTACGAGATCAACGAGGCACGCCGGGCGGAAGCGAAGCGTGAAAGCTACCGCGCCCAATCCATCGCGCGCGCCATGGAGAACGGCATCTGGTGGGTTCAAGCCAACGGCATCGGCCCTGTCGGCGCGCCGGCCCTCAGCCTGGGAAACAGCGTGGTCGTATCCCCCTCGGGCCGGGTGACGGCGCAGGCGCCCGAACTGGGAGACACGATGCTGATGGTGGACGTGGACCCCGCCGCGGCCAATCGCGGGAATCCACGGCAGGGTCTGGATGGTAAAGCGCTCGGCAACTGGTGGAAAGAGGCGGTGGAGATGCTTAAGGTCCGGCGACGTGATGAATAGGTCCCGGTGCTCATGCGGGGTTTACGGGCGGTGTCCTGTCTCGGGCACTGCTTGATTGCTCATTCCAGTCCCCTGCCCGGTCGAAATCGAAACACCTGGAATAAGCGCGCCACACCAATGGCCGCGCCGGGTGTCGCCGGGTTGGCTTATCCCTTCCCGCCGCGCTACACTGCCAGCTCGGCACGGTAGCCGGGAGTCCCTGATCTTGCGCCGCAACATCCGCCACAGCCTTTTCGCCATTATCCTGACGGTCCTGTGTCCTCTACTTTCACAAGCCCATCCCGTGTCGCTCAGCGAGGCGCGGATGAATATCGCGAAAGATGGCATCACGGCCACGCTCTCCCTGATGCTGGAGGATCTCTACCTCTACCAGGACATCGAGCCCGGTTCGGATTACTGTTTTTCCCCCGAGGTACTGACCCGGGCGGCGGAGCGCCACCAAGCCCTGCTGCTCCAGTGGTTCCGAATCCAGGATCTTGATGGCTCATGGCTCCCTGCCATGATCACCGCCATGCGTCTCCCCAAGATGGGAAAGAAAGGCATTCACGTGGCCGACCTCATGGCGTACTGCGTGGAGTACGATTTCTCTTTCACCGTGGACACGCCGCCGGAATACATCACCATTCTTCAGCAATTCGGCGGCGAAGACGGCTTCATGCCCGCCAGCATGCGGATCACCCTCTTTCGTGAGGGCGAGAGAATGGGCTACGGCTACGTGTTGCCCCGGGGTATCCCGTCGTCCATTCACATCGACTGGAGCCGCCCTCCCCTCTCTCCCGACGCGCCCATGGAAGAGCAGGTGGCTTGGCTCAAGATGGAGACGGAATCCAACCTGGGCATCTCCAGCTACGGCGCGGCCTACTCTTTCCTCTACATTACCGATGGGGAAGTGCGCCACGAGGTGCTGCTTCCGCTCCTCAGCCTGGAATCGTGGGCACCCCTGGAACGGGCGGACAAAGCGTTTATCACCGTCGAGGAACAGGAGGCCGCTCGTGATACCGTGGCGTCGCTGTTGGCGAAGCATGGCACCCTCGAAATCGACGGCATTGGAGTGAAGCCCACCCTGCAACGGCTGGACTTCTATGGCCTGGACTTCACGGATTTTGCCCGGCAGGGGCCGAAAAAGCGGCTGAGCGCCATCACCGCCCGCGCGGGCGCCATCCTGTCCTACAGTTGCAAGGGCGCGCCCGGCACGGTGAAACTCACGTGGGACATGTACAATGGCTTCATGCCCGCTTTGTACACCACGGTCTACGCCTATGACAGGACCCTGCAGAAGGTCTTTGCCGAGTACGACAAGGACTTTACCTGGGAGAACCCCGGACAGCCGCCGCGGCCCCCGGTAACGCAGGTCAACGTGAAAGCGCGGACGGGGCCGCTCCCCACGAAGACCATGGTCGCGGGTTTGGGCCTGCTGGCCTTTGCCGCGCTGCTTATTCCCGCGCGGCGCGGCGTCCCGCGGGCACTCAAATGGCTGCTGACGGCGGGCCTCGTGGCGTCATCGGTGGTCTGCTGGTCGTCGTCGGCGACCATGCCCATGCCCTGGCCGGTCTTTGAGCCACCCGTTTCAGAAGAAGACGGGAGGGCCATTTTCGGTGCGCTTCACGCCAACATCTACCGCGCCTTCGATTACCAGCGGGAAAGCGACATTTACGATGTGCTGGCGCGGAGCGTGTCGGGAGATCTGCTGGAAGACCTTTACCTGCAAATTCACGAGGGAATGCGCATGCAGGAACAGGGCGGGGCGGTGGCGCGGGTTAAGGCGGTCCGCCTCCTGGAGGGCGCCCTGGACGGTCGCGCCCGGCCGGACGCCTTCTCCTACCGGTGCCGATGGGAGGTGGAGGGCACGGTGGAGCATTGGGGGCATATCCACACCCGCACCAACCGCTACGAGGCGCGCTTCGGTGTCGCCGTGGTGGACGGCTCCTGGAAGATCACCCGCCTGGAAGTGCTCGACGAAGCGCGTGTCCGCTTTACCACCGAGATCCGAAAGGCATCGCGGTAGCATGGAAACGCCCATGATCACCATCGACGGACTTCGCTTCGCCTACCCCCATGGCGGCTTCGAACTCCAGGTGTCCCATCTCGCCATTGCACGGGGCGAACACACGGCGATCATCGGCCCGAGCGGATCGGGCAAAACGACCCTTCTCCATTGCATGGCCGGGATCGCCGTGCCCCGCGCGGGCGAGGTTGTGGTGGATGGCGAAAGGCTTCACGCCATGGGCGACGCCGCGCGGCGGCGCTTTCGCATCCGCCGTGTCGGTTTCGTGTTCCAGGACTTCGCCCTCGTGGACTACCTGAACGTGGGCGAGAACATCCTTTTCCCCTACTACATCAACCGCGCCCTGACGCTTGACCGGGCCGTGCGGGGCCGTGCCGCGGAACTCGCGAAGCGCATGGGGCTGGGTTCCCTGGCTCGACGCAACGTGCAACGCCTTTCCCAGGGTGAACAGCAGCGCGTGGCCCTGTGCCGGGCACTGCTGACGTGTCCCGCCCTGCTGCTGGCGGACGAGCCGACGGGCAACCTCGACCCGGCGCTGAAGCGGCGCCTGCTGGATTTGCTCGTGGAGCAGGCCCGTGCCCACGGTTCAACCCTCGTCATGGTCACCCATGATCATAGCCTGTTGGACCGGTTTCCCCGTGTCATCGATCTGGCGGAGGGAACGGCATGAACACCCTCTTCCTTGCCTGGCGTTATGTTACCGGTCACATGGTGAAGTCCGCCATTCTCATAGCCTGCGTGGCTTTCACGGCCTACCTGCCGCTCGCGGTAAACACCCTGGTGGCGCGGGGTCAAGCGCAACTCATGGCGCGCGCCCGCACCACACCCCTCGTTGTGGGCGCGCGGGGCAGCCGGACCGACCTTACCCTCCACGCGCTCCATTTCCGCATGAAAACGCCCGGTGTCATCTCCGTGGCCGAGGTTGATGCGGTGCGTTCCATGGGGTTCGGCGAGGTCATCCCCCTTTACCTTGCCTTCACGGCGCGGGATTACCCGGTCGTCGGGACCTCCCCGGCCTACTTCAAGTTCCGGCACCTTTCGGTCGATACGGGTTCCCTGCCGCTTCTCCTCGGCGATAGCGTGATCGGCGCCGACGTGGCCCAGGCGCTCGGCCTGGAACCGGGAGACGCGCTCCTTTCCGACCCGCGTAATGTCTTCGATATCGCGGGGGCCTATCCTTTGCGGATGCACGTGGCGGGCATCCTCGCCCGGTCTAACTCGGATGACGACCGGGCGGTGTTCGTGGACGTGAAAACAGCCTGGGTGATCGCGGGGCTGGGGCATGGTCACCAGAACCTGGCGAAGAAGACGGAGGAGGACGTGGTGCTGAATCGCACGGAGGGAGCGGTCGTAGCCAATGCTGCCCTGCCCCAGTTCAACGAGGTGACGCCGGAGAACATTGACTCCTTTCACTTTCACGGGGAGCCCGCGGATTATCCGCTTACCGCCGCCATCGTGATCCCCGGGAACGCCAAGGCGGCAACCCTCCTTGCGGGCCGTTTTCAGCGGGACGGCGCGCCGGGGCAGTTGGCCCGGCCGGTAGACGTGGTGGAGGAAATGATGGCGACCGTGTTCAGGGTCAAACGGCTTTTCGACGCCAACGTGGCGCTGGTGACGGTATCCACCACGCTCCTGCTCGGACTGGTGGTCCTGCTGTCCCTGCGTATGCGGGCCGGCGAAATGCGCACCATGCACCGCCTGGGTTGCGCCCGGGGAACCATGTTTTGGCTTCAATGCTGGGAATGGACTATTCTCCTTGTTGCGGGCGCGTCGGTGGCGGCGTTGCTCGCCGCTTTGACCGGACATTTCGCACGGGCCATCATCCCCTGGTTGCTGGCATAGACGGAGACACCAACATGCGCGGTGTCCGAATCGCTCATGCGTACTTTCGAAATGACAAAGGACGGGGCGGCCACCGACTCCGCCTTCTCGAAGGAAATCGCGAATAATCCGGCCCTGCCTGCGAACATGTTTTTGGCCGTGTTGAGGAGCCCTGAACCATGCACTACCCATCATTGCGCGGCACCGCACGAACCCTGTTCCTGGTCTCGGTCCTCGCGGGTTGCGCCAAGGTGGAAGCCCCCACCATCCGGCCCGCCGCCTCGACCCGCAAACCCGTGGTCTACGCCGTGAACTACCCGCTGGCCCGGTTCGCGGAACGCCTGGGCGGGGATGCGGCGGACCTGCGTTTCCCCGTGCCCTCCGGGGTGGATCCCGCCTTCTGGCGACCCGGCCGGGACCTGTTGGCCGCCATGCAGCAGGCGGATTGCATCCTCCTCAATGGCGCGGACTACGCCAAGTGGGTGAAGACCTCCTTCTTGCCCGAGGCCGCGCTGGTAAACACCTCCGCCGCCTTCGCGGAGGAATATATCAGGCTGCCGGGCGCCATTCAGCACAGCCATGGACCGGGCGGGATGCACGCCCACGAAGGCACCGACTTCAACACATGGCTGGATCCCGTATTGGCATCGCAACAGGCCGAGGCGGTGTGCGCGGCCCTGGGCCGGCTGGTTCCCGAAGAGGCACCGGTTTTCCGCGACCGCCTGGCCTCGCTGAAGGACGATCTCGCCGGGCTCGATAAGACCCTGCGCGAATGCGCGGTTCTGGCGGGAGACGCGCCCCTCGTCGCATCCCATCCGGTGTATGGCTACCTGGCGAAGCGTTATGGCTGGAACCTGGTTTCGCTGCACTGGGAGCCGGGGGAAACGCCGCCGGAAAAGGAATGGCGGAGCCTCGAAAGCATACTCAAAACCCATCCGGCCAAGGTCATGATCTGGGAAGGCGAACCGGACGCCGACATGGTGAACCGGTTGCACCGTTTGGGTCTGAAGGTGACCGTCTTCGCGCCCTGCGGCAACCGTCCCGGTGAAGGCAGTTACATGAGCGTAATGCGCGCCAACGCGCGCCAACTGAAAGAGGCGCTACGCGATGAATAATCGGCGCTGGTTCCTGAAAACCCTGGCCGCGGAAGCGGCGCTGTCCACCGCATCGTCGGCTTTCGGCGTGAAGACGTCCCCCCGGCAGGCGGAAAATCCCGCCGCGTCGTGGGTGTCGAGCGATGAATTGGTGATCGCGCTCATGGGGGATCCGCAACTCATCATGACCCCCGAAACACCCGCCCACGTGAAAGCGGCCATGGAAGACCTTGCCATGATCCCCCACGACTTCCTCGCGGTGTTGGGTGACCTGGCGCAGAACAACGCCGCCTATTACGCGGACTACCTTGATGCCGTGGTGGCGAAGTCAACGTGTCCCGTGTTCAGCCTGGCGGGTAACGGCGATCTCGGCGCCGGTCTCGATGCCTACCGGGAGGCGACGGGGCTCCCCCTCTACTACCGCATCTATCGGCGTGGCATCCGCTTCATCTTCACCAGCACCATCAGCATGACGGGCAAGGGACGGCACATCTGCGGGTTGGAAGCGAAGCAGTTGGCGTGGCTCGAAAAGGAACTCGCCGCCGACCGGTCGGCGACGACGATCATCTTTTCCCACGCGCCTGTGTTCGAGACGACGTGGCACAGCGAGGACCGGAAAGACCAGCCTTTCCCCGGCTCCATGTATCTGAAGGAATCGGCGGAAATGCGCGCCCTTTTCGCGAAGTATGACAACATCAAGATCTTCGCCCACGGTCATCTGCACCACGGTTACGGTGTCAAGGATCAATACGGCCGCGGCGGGTATTGCCGTGAGGGTGAGGTGCTGCACCTCAGCGTCGGCGCCACGGCCAACGGCCAGGGCAGCAGTTTTCTTTACATCGGGAAAAAGGGCATCCGGGTCAAGGTGCGCGACCACGCCCACCATGCCTGGCGCGATCAGTTCGCTTACGATTATCCCGTGGCCACCACCTTCGTGCGTTAAACTGCTTCTTGGCAACATCCGGGGCGTTTCCCGGGAAGGACGAAAGATCATGGCAAATCCCATCCGCTTACATCCCGACAATCCCAAGGTCTTCGAGTTCCGGGGAAAGACCATCATGCTGTTGACCCCCACGGAGCATTATGGCGCGGTGATGAACCGGCCCTTTTCCTATGAACGCTACCTGGTGGATTGCGCGGAGAAAGGCATCCATTTCAGCCGACTCTTCCTGCTGTTCCGCGAATTGCAGAGTTCCATGAACCCCTATTCGACCTGCAAACCCGAGTCCACGGATTACGTGGCCCCCTATCGCCGGGTGGCGCCGGAATTGGCGCAGGACGGGCAATTCAAGTATGACCTGGACCAGTGGAATCCGGAGTTCTTCTACCGGTTGAATGGATTCTTGAGCATGGCTTCCAAGTGTGGCGTGGTGGTGGAGGTGGTGCTTTTCAGCAACACCTACGCCGACGCTATCTGGGCACTGAACCCGTTGAATGGGGCGAACAACCTGAACGACGTGGAAACCATCTCCTGGTACGACTACACCACCATGCGCCACGAAAAGCTGTGGGCGCGGCAGCAAGCCTTTGCGCGAAAGATCGTTGAAGAACTGAACGGGTACGACAACATCGTCTGGGAGGTATGTAACGAGCCGGGGGGAAATGTGCCGGTGGAAGGCGCGCCGGGCACCGACGAGGTGAACGCCTGGCTCGATGCCCTCATCGCGATCATTCGCGAGACGGAGGCAGACTTGCCGAACCGGCATCTTGTCTTCGGACAGGAGGCCTTTGCCTACGCCCTGCCCGGCGTGGAAAACCGGCTGGACGTGTTTCAGTTCGCCGAACGGGCCTTCGCGACGATGGACTACGACGTGGTGAATGCCCACGCCCTGTCGAACATGCGCTACCGGGGCAAACACTACAACCTGGGCCGGTTCATGCACGCCGAAATGAACCTGGAGGCCTTCCGGGACTACTCGCTGGATATCTACTTCAACGAAACCAGGGCGCTGAACCACGACGAAGACAACTGCGCCAGCCAGTACCGCGACCCCATGGGCTGGACCATCCACCGCAAGCGCGCGTGGACGGCCCTCTTCTGCGGCGCCCATTATGACTATATCGACTTCTCCATCAACAACCACCTGGAAACGGGCACGGAAGAATCGAGCAAATCGATTCGAACCTGGTTCATGCACCTGTCGCGCTACATCCACGGCCTGGACCTGGTGCGATGCCGCCCCCTGCGCGACCGGCTGAAGGCGGTGCCGGAACATTGCGTCGCCTCGGTCTTTGGCGTGGAGGATGAAGACCTGTCGATCTACCTCGCGGACGCGCGGGAACGGTTGAACCCCGCTTACGGGGAGCCCTGTGGAGGGAGCGTCGTTCTCGATCTGCCCGACGGCGACTGGATCGTAAGCCTGGTCAGCCCCAAGACGGGGGAATGTTCCCCCGCCGTGACCATCAACGATGGTTCGGCAACGACCATCGCACTGCCCGATTTCAGGCACGACCTGGTGGTGCGGGTCATGCGGAAGGCGTGAAGGGGCGGACCGGACGATCACGAACCGGTCGGGAGAAGCACCAAACCCAAAAGTGCCATTTGCGAAAAAACGATTTTCAGTATGTCCACCACATTATCCTGTGTGTTCCGGCTATCTTAACCGCAACATACGAAATACTGGGACCGAACGCGGTCCCGCGGATAGCACGTGAAGAAATCCTCGATTTCGCAAATGCCTCAAGAGACACCGAGTATCGTGCACGCGGACCCGTGTCCATCGGTCTGCTACCGATTACAAGACCGCCTGAACCAAGCCACATGGTTATGGTGGGCCTTTTGAAGGCTACGGCGTGCCCCCTTTCTCTCTGGTCCCTGAGCAACCATTCCGTTCCCCCATCTCCACGGCAACATTACACCTTCGCTGGTGTCCCAATGCACCAGAATTATAAGAACATACGGTGTTCCCGAGATTAACCCAAGCCGATCCGGATCGACCAATTGTTTGTTGTTGTTTGATTTACCAATTGTTTGATTTACCAATTTGACTTTGATGCCCATCCATAGTACAATGGAATGTTTTTTAAGTGTGGCGGAACCATCAGGAGGTGGAACTATGCAATCGGAATTCCAATCCACAATGACCAATGTAGGGGGAAAGACGATAAGAAGGTTGAACAACCACCGACCGAAGGCTTTCGGCCGCTGGCGCCTGTACGGGGCATCGACGGTCGCCGTGGGGGCTCTCCTCCTTGCCGGGTGCCCCCTCCCCCCTCCCCCAGCCCTGACCCAGGCGCAGTGTATGCAATGCCACAACGACGTGGCGCAGGCAGGGGTGGCGGAACCACACTATCTCACCCAGGCCGACGTGGCCGAAGAACTGGCCGCGGAGCGCGCGGGTGAAATCCCCGACGACGTCATCAACGGCGCCGATGCCGAGAATTGCATCGCCTGCCACGGGCCCACGGCGGTGATGGCGAACGGCGGGATGAGCGAGGCCGAGGCACTGACGTACTTCTTCACCACCTCGGGCGGAACGTTCTTCAACGGCACGTTGCCCGCCAACACCACCGAATGGGAAAATGTGGGGTGCTTGTCGTGCCACGACGCCCCCGCGGATCATCCGGAGTCGAAGCCCGCCCTGGCGTTATTCGACTCGCGAACGGCCCAGCACGTGCCGATGAGCGACTCGTCCGAGTTGTGCGGCCAGTGCCACGGCACGCTGCGTTTCCCCGACACGGACCACCTCACCTTCGACGCATGGAAGATCAGCAAGCACAGCCTGACTCAGGCTGACGTGGCCGAAGAGCTGGCCGCGGAGCGCGCGGGTGAAACCCCCGACGACGTCATCAACGGCGCCGATGCCGAGAATTGCATTGCCTGCCACGGGCCCACGGCGGTGATGGCGAACGGCGGGATGAGCGAGGCCGAGGCGCTAACGTATTTCTTCACGGCTCCGGGAGGGGTGTTCGACGCAAACACCGCTTCGGCCAACGGCGACCAGTGGCCCGACGTGGCTTGCGTGGCCTGCCACAACCCGCACGAGCCCAGCACGCCTGCCTACTTCAACTCGTCGACCGGTCGGTACGAAGCGGTGACCAACAATTCCGAGTTGTGCGGCCAGTGCCACGGGAGCCTGCGTTTCCCCGACACGGACCACCTGAGCTACGACATCTGGAGCGCCACCGGCGGCGTCGGCGTGCCCTCGACGCACACCATGCCGGGAGCGACCTGTACCAGTTGCCACATGTACGCCGCCGACGTGGAAGACACGAACTCGTCCATGTTCCACGGACATAGTTGGGCGGTGTTCGTGCAGGAGGACGGCGACACCACGGCGTCCTGCGAGCAGTGCCATCCGGGGATGGACGCCTCGACGACGATCACGGACTTCCAGACGGAATTCGAGACGCTCTACACCACGACCCTGGACAACGTGACGGCTGCCGAGCAGGCCATGGACGGAGTGACCGACCCGACCCTCCTGACGAAGCTTGAGGAAGCACAGACCAACCTCGCCCTCGCCGAGGGTGACGAAAGCGGCGGCTTCCACAACCACAACTACCTTATGGCGGTGCTCAACGACGCCAACACGAAAGCCGAGGAAATCCTGGCGGCGTTGTAAGGACACGACATCGGAGGAGCGGGAGGTCGGTCAATTGTTGACCTCCCGCTCCCGACCGACGAAAATCGCGAGGACTTCGTCCATGGTGATGGGGTCCCGCGCGAAAAGAGCTACCCAACCGCGGTTACGCCGTCGCCTTTATCCTCTTGTTGCATAGCGCGACCGTCTGGTCGCAACCGATCACGGCGCAGAGGCTTTTTGAATGTGGCACGGCCGCCCTCGGCTGTGGGGCCGATAGGCCCCAATTGGACTCGAACTTTTACGCGCATTCAAGGTCTGTTGCTCGGAGAAGGCAAATAGCCGTAGGGGTGCGGGGATGGAACCCTGCGGGTTCCACAGCCCCCGGTTCGGGCCGAGTACGGCCCACAGAGGGCGGCTGTGCCACATAAGACAAGAGCCTTCGTCCCTGCCAAGATTTCCTTCTTTACCATCTCCGCCAACATGTTATAGCACAATGACTTAGGCCCATCCCCCTCGAAAAGGGCAAACAAAGTTAACGATTCTGACTGTTAGTAGTATTAAGGTATCGACCAGCCGTTGGCGCCCCCTCAAGCCATCATCCCCGCGAACGCGGAAATCCATGAAAAAGGGTGAAGTCATGCCGTCAACTCATGGATCCCCGCGTTCGCGGGGATGACAGTTTATAGATGAGTCCATGGCGAGCATCTTGTCACAACGCGGCCCGACAACGTAGAAGAGGCTTCCACCTCGGGCATGCTAATCGTGAACGGTTACCCTTTACGCAACATTTGGATTATCTCAACCGCCACGGTCGTGCATGTCCTCCCCGGCGTGAAGAACATGCCTACCGCATCGTTGTCCCGCGCGTTTCTCGGTTTTTCCCCGACTCCACGCATCAATCATGCACCAATGCACGGGAAGCTGCGTCACCTGTCCCCATGCCCTGGCGTGCGTCCTTGACCACCGTCGCCACATGGTGGCGCATGAAGTACCGGACGCCTTTGGTGTTGAGATGGTCGAGGTTGTAATAGTAGCGGGGCTCGGGCATGACGTCCACATCGTCTTGAAAGATGAAGGGGAACCGCGCCTGCTTTTGCTTCAACCAGGCGATCACCGGGCCCGCGCCGGCTTCGGGGCCGAGGAGGGTCGGCGGGATGATGACGACGAGGGGAATGCCTTCCTCTTCGCAGCGCCGGGCGATCCGCGTGAAGTCCCGGCGGTAACGGCGGAAGTTGGCGTCGGACAGGCCCTGGTAGTAGAGGCTGTCACGGCGCATACGGATGCGCCCGGGATCCAGGTCCGCGGGGGTGAGGCGGCCGGTGTGCTCGATGAGGGGCTCGTAGTGTTGGAAAAGCCAGTCCGGGCCGAACTTGGACCGTACATAGTCGATGAGTTGCGCGTGGGGATAGCTGTCGAGGGCCAGGCGGAGGAAGAAACGCAGGCGAAAGGGCTCGAACCACACGAACTTGTGGCCGTCGTTGGGACCCGTGGCGAAAAAGACGAAGGGATCCAGGAAATAGACGAGCACATCGCAACGGTTGCCTCGGGCGAGAAAGGTCTCGAAGTAGAAACGGGCGGGCCGTACGCCGCCGCCGGTGGGCAGGGCCATGTTGAAGACCGTACAGCCCAGTTCCGATTCGGTGATGGCGTGGTTCTTCTTGAAGCGCGAGAAGAGGTAGGCGTGGCTGGTCCCGAGAAAAGCGGCGCCGAAATAGGTGTTCTCGGGCATGATGAGCAGGCGGCTGTCCGTCTCCCAGGGGGCGTAGTCGGGCAGGACGGCCTCGTGGACACACAGCACGGCCCACCCGAGCACGGCGTTTATGCCGAGCAGGAGAATAAGCCGAAGAGTCAGTTTGGCGAAATCACGCATGGCGCCGTCTCAAAAAACGAAGTAAATGAACTGGGTTTGCTTCAGGGCGCCCAGGAGGAAAATCCCCCAGAGTGCCGCGGAATAGACGCTCCATCGAAGCCAGAGCGGTTGATGAATGAAGCGTTCGTTCAGCGGACCGAAGCCCTGCGCAAACTGGACCGTCAGAAGAAAAACAACCAGGCAAGACAGCAGGACCAGGGTCGGTCCCGGCACGGCAAAATGGGGAAAACTACCCCAGCCCGTGGGCAGGGCGCGGATCAGGGTCATTGCGTCGCCCAGGGTCCGGGCGCGAAAGAAGATCCAGGCGAAACACACGAGGGTGAACACGCCGAGACCGCGCAGGCACCGAACGGCGGCATGGTCGCCACACCGCGCCCACAGGGGCGCCATGGCCCGGCCCGCCAACAGGTACATCGCGTGGAGCGCGCCCCAGCCGAGGAAGGTCCAGTTCGCGCCGTGCCAGAGGCCGCTCAGGACAAAGACGATGACGATGTTGACGCACCAGCGCGGGAGACCGACGCGATTCCCACCAAGAGGGATGTAAAGATAGTCGCGGAACCAGGTCGAAAGGGAGATATGCCACCGGCGCCAGAAGTCGGCGATGGACACGGCGAAGTAGGGGCGGTCGAAGTTTTGCATGAGCCGGTAGCCCAGGACCCGCGCCGCGCCGATGGCGATGTCACTGTAGCCGGAGAAATCGCAGTAGATCTGGAAGGCGTAGAACACGGTGGCCACCGCCACGGCCGGACCGGCATAGTCCCCCGGCGCGCCGTACACGGAATCGACCAGCTCGGCGATACGGTCGGCGATGACCACTTTCTTGAACAGTCCCCAACCCATCAAACGGAGACCGTCGGTCACTCGGGCGTAGTCGAAACCGTGGTGTTCGCGGAACTGGGGCAACAGGTTACGCGCGCGTTCGATAGGGCCCGCCACGAGTTGCGGGAAGAAGGCGACATACAGCGCGAAACGGCCCAAGTGACGCTCGGGCGCCTGCGTGCCCCGATAGACCTCGATGGTATAGGCGAGGGTCTGGAAGGTGTAGAACGAGATCCCCACCGGCAGCACCCAGGGCGCGTCGGGAAGGCGGAAGGTCCAGCCGAGCCGCGCCAGCCCGGGATCGAGACTCGCGGCGAAGAAACCGTAGTACTTGAAGACGAAGAGCAGCCCCAGGTTGGTGAAGAGACTGGCGAGGAGCAAGAGCCGCCGAAGCCCCCGGCGCCTGGCCCGGCCCAGGCCCAGCCCCGCGAAATAATCCACCACCGTGGACCACCAGAGGAGCACCACGTAGCCCGGCTTCCACGCCATGTAGAAGGCATAGCTCGCCAAGAGCAGCAGCACCCAGCGGAACCGTTGCGGCAGGGCGAAATGCAGCACCACGACGGCGGGAAAGAACAGCATGAACTCGAAGGAATTGAACAGCATGATGCCGGGGAAAACTCCACGATGAGAATTGCGGCCATTCTATCATGGGTGGGAGGGACGTGGACCCCGGGGACGCAGCAGACCCGGCGAACGGCCCGTTCCGTCCCTGCCCCGACGGACCGACCGATGCGCATGCGCTGTTGCAGGAAGGCATCGGCCGCCTCTTCGTCCTCGACGGGATCATGCAACCACGCCGCCCAATCCCACCTGAAGATTCCGCCGGAGACGGCGGGGGATTGCTTTCCCATGGGGGACCATGGGAACGAGACAAAAAAGGCTAAAGTTACGTAGTCTGTCCCCTTTACTATATCGGCTGTTCTCAACGGCGTGGCTCCGGGGTCAATAGTAGCCGTATTCCTCGATGGCTTCCATGAAGGCGTCGAGGTTTTCCAGGGGCGATTCGGGTTCGATGAAGTGGGCGGGAGAACAGATGTAGCCGCCGCCCCTGCCGAGGGTTTCCATGAGCCGCTTGATTTCGTCTTTCACGTCCCGCGTGGAGCCGTGGGACATGGTGCTCTGGCTGCCGACGCCGCCCCAGAAGGCCAGCCGATCACCGTGGTCGCGTTTGAGCCGGGCCGTGTCGTTGGCCTCGGGCTGGACGGACTGGAGGATGGTAATCCCGGCGTCGATGAGGCCATCGACGGCGAAGGCAACGCCGCCGCAGGAGTGGTAGGCGATGGGGATGTCGCGGCGAACCGCACGGGCGCGGGCGATGATCTTCTTCAATGGTGGAATCAGGAATTCACGCCACAGGGCCGGTGGCATGACGGGTCCGGACTGGATGCCGATGTCGTCGCCGATGAAGAGGATATCCACGCCGGCTTCCACGTAGGCGGCGGCCATGCGGGCCTTTACCTCGCTGATACGGTCGAAGAGGGCATGCACCAGGGCGGGGTTGGTATACATGGCGGCCAAGAGTGGCTCCATCCCCATGAGGGCGTGGCCTTGCTCGAAGGTGCCGCATTCATATTGGGAGACGGCCGCCAGGTCCCGGTTCTTGATGTCCCGCACGGCTTGCGTCAGTTCGGCGGGAACCGGTTCGCGCCGGGGAAAGGGGTAGTCCTCCACTTCGGCCACCGTGGTAGCGTGCGCCAGGGGGCAGACGGCCTTGGTGAAGTGGTAGTAGCCGACGGGGTAGGTACCGCACCCCCATGCATCGATGGTGGTGTTCGGGGGGAAGTCCCGGGTGTATGCGGAGAAGTCGTTTGATTCGGGTCGGGCGATGTAATCGATCATGCGCAGGTCCATGCACAGGCTCTCTTCCACGTCTTCGGCGTCGCGTTCCTTCTTGAATCGCTCGACGATGTGCGGGGTAAGCCACAGGTAGATGGGAACCCGGTCCGGTGTTTTTCGTGCAATGGTGGTAAGTACACGTTCTCGCGAGGTCAAGGGATGATCCTCCTTTTTCATAATGGTTCACGCTTTCTTTGCGGGATGGTCTACCCGTAAAGAACCGACGGCACAGGCAGGGAAGCTTCCCATGACACACTGCCCATCAAACACGAAATGCCGTAATTCTATTTGTTGTCGAAGGATGTGAGTGGCTACTCTTTTTCGCTAATCCTTCACTACACATAGACCGTCATTGCGAGGGAGCCCAGGCGACCGTGGCAATCTGAATACACCCAAAAGACGCTCCCTTACACCAGATTGCCGCGTCGCTGCGCTCCTGGCAATGACGCCCTATTGTGGGGGAGAAAAACCTGTTCCATTGGCACACACGCCGTGGACGATTCCCTCTTTTCTACTGAAAAAGTCGGCTCCACTGTCGGATGAGCAATGCCGTGGCGGTCACGGCTACGATGGTCAGGCCCGCGGCGGTGACCAGGTTCCCGTAGATATAGTACCCCGTGGCAAAGAGGGCGGCGTAAATGGCCACGCAGCCCAGCACGGTGCAGAGGATGCCTTGGGGTACCTGCCAGGCCATATCCTCCAGTTCCTCCCCGCTCCCGCCGTCTTGCAGTGCGATGCGCCGCCAGCCGGGGCCGCCGGGCCGCACGAGACGGCAGAAGCGAACCAGGGTGGCGCGGTCCGTGGCCGGTCCCCAGAGGGCGGTGGCCATCCAGCAGGGCGTGGTGATGCCGACAATGATGAGGAATTTCTGCCATTCAAGGAGGGTGAAGTAGCCGAAACGGTCGCCGAAGAAAAGGACCATGGCGACCACGAAGGAGATGGTCATGGCGACCACTTCACTCATGGCGGTAATGCGCCACCAGAACCAGCGGAGAATGAAGAGCAGGCCGGTTCCGGCACCCACCTGGAGGATGATCATGAAGTTTTTCGACGCTTCCTCCATCACCAGGGCCAGCATACCCGTCAGCACCATGAGGAGCACGGTGACGATGCGCCCCACCCGGACGAACTCTTTTTCGCTGCCTTCCGGCCGCAGGAAACGCTGGTAGAAATCATGGACGATGTAGGAGGAACCCCAGTTGAGGTGGGTGGAGATGGTGGACATGAAAGCGGCGATGAGCGACGCCACCACCAGGCCCATCAGGCCGGGTGGCAGGAAGGTGAGCATGGCGGGATAGCCCATGTCGTCGCCGGCCACGCTGGCGGCGTTCGGAAAGGCCTGACGCAATGACGCCACGTCGGGGAAAACAACCAGGGAACACAGGGCCACGATGAGCCAGGGCCAGGGCCGCAGGGCATAATGGGCGGCGTTGAAGAAAAACACCGCCCCCACGGCGTTCCGCTCGTCTTTCGCGGCCAGCATGCGTTGGGCGATGTAGCCGCCGCCGCCGGGTTCGGAACCAGGGTACCACGCCGCCCACCACTGGACGGCCAGGGGAACGATGAGGAGCCCCATGAGAATGTCCATGTTATTCAGGCTCAGGTCGGGGAGAAAGGCGGTCTTGCCTATGATCGCTTTGTTGGCGAGGAGGCCGGAGAGCCCCCCCACCGCGGGATGGCCCAGGGCCACGTAGGCTGCGGCGATGGACCCGGCCATGGCCATAATGAACTGGATGAAGTCCGTGATCAGGACGCCACGCAGTCCACCGAGGGAACTGTAGACCACGGTGATGCAGGAGGCCAGGAGGATGGTCTGCATGGGACTGAGGTTCAACAGCACCGCGCCAATCTTGATGGCGGCCAGGCAGACGGAGGCCATGATGAGCACGTTATAGATCACACCGAGGTAGATGGCGCGAAAGCCGCGCAGGAAGGCTGCGGGCTTGCCGCTGTAACGCAGTTCATAGAACTCCAGGTCGGTGAGGACCCCGGAACGGCGCCAGAGCTTGGCGTAAATGAAGACCGTCACCATTCCCGTGATGAGAAAAGGCCACCATGCCCAATTGCCCGCGACGCCGTTTTGTCGGACAAAGCTGGTGACCACGTTCGGCGTGTCCGTGGAGAAGGTGGTGGCCACCATGGAGACCCCCAGCAGCCACCACGGCATCCGGCGGCCCGCCGCGAAGAACTCGGCGGAACTGGAACCCGCCCGTCGCGACACCACCACGCCAATAACCAGGGACACCGCGAAGAAAGCGACGACACAGGCCCAATCCATCGGGTGCAGCAACACGGTTTTTCTCCTCTTTTTCGTAACCGTTCACGCCTTAAATGCCATAACCCGGCCAGGCCGGAGCCAAGAGCGGTGAAGAGTACGCCGTCTTCACGCAGACCGCGGCGGGCCGCGGCGCTCGACCAGGGATAGGTCTCGGCACGCTCGACCATGCTCGCGCGCACCGGGTTCAACGCGACATACCGCTCTGCCGCCTCCGGTTCCCTCCGCTGCGTCACATGATGTGGAAAGCCCGGTACAACAATACGCGCGACGCTGCTCAAAGACCGATTGTAGCATGGCCGGGGACGAGCAGGCCTGCGTTGCGTAGTCTGTCCCATTTGCCAAGTCCATGTTCGCCAAGGGCAGCCCGTTGCGTGCGGCGGTCCATCCGGGAGCTTGCGGAATGGACATTTTCTTGTTTACCCTCTGATTCGGGTCGGCAGGTTTATCGAAACGAACGCGGGAGTTTTCCCATGATGGATGTGTCACGCAGAAACTTTGTGAGAAAGGCCGCCGTGGCCACCACCGTCTTGGGCACCGTTTCCATCATGGGGAGTGGTAATCGCCGGGCGAGCGCGGACAACCGGCCTCAAACGGCGGTCGTTGGCGCCGGAGAACAAAGACAGGACATGGAGAATGCGCCTGAAATCCGGGTCAAGCTCGAAGGACGTTCCGACCCATTGGTCGCCAGGGCCTTCGCGATTTTGAAAGACCGCATCCAGCAACGTTGCCCGGCACGGGTGGTTGAGGTTACGACCGATGCGCAGATTATACTGACCGTTTCCCCCGGCCTGCCGTCCGAGTCCTACCGTATCGATCAGGACGGCGGCGCTGTTCGGATTGGTGGAGCATCGGGCCGGGGTCTGATCTACGGGGTGGGGAAATTCCTTCGGACCAGCCGCTATGACGGGACGTTTCGCCCTTCTCCCTGGCGGGGGACCTCCGTGCCGCAGTGCTCTCTTCGCGGCATGTACTTCGCGACCCATTTTCACAACTGGTACCACGAGGCACCGGAGGCGGAGATCACCCGGTACGTTGAGGATATTGCGCTCTGGGGCGTGAACGCCATCAAGATCACGTTCCCCTTCATCAACCTGCAAGACTGGAATGATCCGGAAACGGATCAGGCCGTGGCCATGGTACGCAAGTATGCGCGAATCACGAAAGACCTGGGGCTTCTGTTCGGCATCGGATTAAACAACACGTTATTCACTGGTGCGCCCGAGGATATCCGGGCGGTCCCGCTGCCCGATCCCACCCACCGGCGGGGCAATAGCGGGAACCCCATCTGTCCAGGCAAACCCGCGGGACATGCCTACATCATGGGAAATATCCGTCAGCTCTTCGAGCGCGTGCAGGATATTGGCCTGGATTTCGTGATGACCTGGCCCTACGACGAGGGTGGATGCGCCTGCGAGACCTGTCGGCCATGGGGCTGTAACGGTTTTGTAAAGCTCTCGCGTGATATTACGCGATTGGGGCGTGAGTACTTCCCCGAACTGAAATCGATCATGAGTACCTGGATGTTCGACACGCCGCCCGAAGGCGAGTGGAAGGGCTTGAGCGAAGCCCTGAAGAAGAGCACGGAATATGTCGATTACATACTCGCCGATTCGCACGAGGATTTCCCACGCTACCCCCTGGAGGTGGGCGTGCCCGGAAACCTGCCTTTGCTCAATTTCCCCGAGATCAGCATGTGGGGAAACGCGCCTTGGGGCGGGGTCGGCGCCCACCCTTTGCCCGCGCGATTCCAACACCTGTGGGACCAGGTTAAGCACGTGGTGGCCGGTGGCTTTCCCTACAGCGAGGGCATCTATGAAGACATGAACAAAGCCGTGGTTGTCCAGTTCTACTGGGATCGCGACCAATCGGCGCACACGACACTGGCGGAATACATCGCCTATGAATTCGGCCCGGAGGGCACGAAAGACGTACTGTCCATCATTGATGTTCTTGAGACCACGGCGGGATGCTTCTATCAGAAGAAGCCGGTGAATGCCGATGCGGTGCGGCACGCCTCGGAGCTGGCGAACGCCGTTCAGGAAGCTTTGCCTGTTTGGGCCCGGCAGAACTGGCGATGGGAGATCCTCTATCTGCGAACAGTGTTGGACCGGGAACGTTTCGTTGGCGAGGGGTTGGAGACGGCCACGGCCGAAGCCGCCATGCTCCGCCTCATCAAGATCTACCACTGTCAACTGGAAACCGACGACCCCTACCATCATCGGGTCCGGCCTCCGCTACGCAGTGCCGTGTCCCGTCACGGTGAGTATTGAACTTCGGGCACGCCGACGGTGTCTACTCTCCATCCGATAACAGGGTAACAGGGACAGGCTACATATCTTTATTGCCCTTCCCATACTTGTGCCCCCATTCGGCCGCACGGTTTGGGCACGCTTGACTATCCCCGCACGCCCGGGTTCAACGCGACATACCGTACCGCCACCCGCCGGTTCCCCCGCTGCGTCACATGATGGGGAAAGCCCGGCACAACAATACGCGCCACTCTGCTCATGGGCCGATTGCAGCATGATGAAGGACGAACAGGCAAAAGTTAAGGGGTCTGTCCCTGTTACTCCGGTTGGGCACGTAGTAGCTGCCCACGCCGAAGCCTTCCTGGAGAATGCCTTCCCCCGCCGCGAAGTTGCCCACGGTGGCGAGAAGACCGAAGTCGCCCACCGTGCCGCCTTCCCCCGTGGCAAGGCCCAGGCACAGAAAAAAAGGCAAAGGACGGACAAGAATCTCATGGGGACCTCGATAGTGTTGACAGGACCGGGTTGACGGCCACCATGGTACACGAGCGCGCGCCACCAGGGAAAAGGACTTGGGCCATCCTTCATGCCCCGCTCGAATCATCATTGCCGGCACCGACCGCCGTGCCGGGCGTCGGAGGCTCCCTCGTCATGACGGCCCGGGTGGGCGTGACCGGCTATCCGTCAGGGTGAAAGCCAACGGGTCAACCAGGCAATCGCGTCTTCCTGCGCGGGGACCTTCAGTGAATGAGGCTCGTCGTAGTAGCGGCACTGGAAGTGGTCCGCTTGGCCCAGGGTGGCGTAGACGCCCGCGATCTTCGCTTCGGCATCGCGCATCCCCTGGTGGGGGAAGAGAATGTCCTGGAGACAGTTGATCACCATGAGGGGACGCGGCGCGTTGAGGGTGGCCACGTCGGGCAGGTCAAGCCAGTTCAACTGGCCGGGGACGTAGACCATCCAGGTGTGGCACCACAGGTGGTTGCGAATCAGGGAGCCGTAGGTGGTCATCCAGCCGGCGACGACCCCCGCCTTGATGCGCGGGTCGAGACCGAAGAGGTGGGCGCTGCGGTACCCCCCGATGGAAAGGCCGATGCAACCGATGCGCTCGGAGTCCACTTCGGGCCGGGTGAGCAGATAGTCCACGCCGACGCGGTCGCCCTGAAAGAGGATGCCGGGCCAGGTGGTTCCGGCGTCGAAGATGGACTTGGCGGTGAGTTCCTCGTGCCGCCCGGCCACGGCCTGGTAGGCCCGGATGTAGGCGTCGCTCCCTTCCTCCAGTCCCGCCAGGGGGGCGGCGTACTGGTCGGGGAGTTCCCTGGGGTCCAGTCGCTGTGAACCGAAGTAGAAGGCGTCGGGCACGAGCACGACAAAGCCCCGCCGCGCCAATTGGCCCGCGAAGGTGCGTCCGCCGTAGTCCCGGTCGATGTGCTCTTGCAGCACGGGCAGGGGGGATTCCGTTTCCGTGATCTTCTCCTTGCCGTAATAGTAGAAGCCGCCGTGGTCATGCAAGGCGACCACCGCCGGGGCTTTCTCCTGTCGCTTCTCGGGGATGAGGAGGAAGGCCTCCGTGCGACGGCCGGGAGCCACATGGTAGGAGACGCGTAAACGGGTATAGCCGTCCTTCTTCACCGTGTCCAGCACCTCCGGCGCCAGGAGCACGGGTTCGGGCGCGTAGGCGAGCAGTTCCGCCATCTTTTCGCGGCCCCTGGCGCGCCAGGCCTCCGGGTCGTCGCCCTTGGCATAGGCCAAGGGCATGGGCCGCGCGTCGGCGTGGGCCTGGAGGAAGGGATAATAGTTGCCGGCGTCGCTCTTGCTTTCCATGTTGCTTGTCTCCGCGCGTTTCACCTCCACCGCGTACACCTGCGGGGATCCGTGCATGTTAGACCGGAAAATGACCCACCTCGCGTCGGGCGAAAAACGCGCGTTGGGTTCCAGGCGGTAGTCATGGCCCGTCAGCTTGCAGAGGGTTTCCACCTCCATGCGGTCGCCCCGCCGCCGGAAGAGGTGGATGGCCTTGGATTCATCCTCGCGCCCGGGCGGCTTCGTGCCGCCATCGCCGCAGATCATGGTGCCGTCGGGAGAAATGTTGTAGTGGTAGGACCAGCGGAAAGGCTCGATAGGGTAGTTGCGTTCCTCGCCCGTCTTGATGTCCGCGCTTCCGATGAAAAAGTTTTGCCACATGGGCCGCTGCAAATCGAACCACACGCGGGTTCCCGTGGGGTCCCAGAACTCATGTCCGGCGATCTCCCCTTTCATGGTGCGCTCATGGATGGGCCGGCGCCCCGTGCCGTCGGTGCGGATCAGCCAGATCCGCTGTACCCGCTCCCACGGCCCCTCGTGGCAGAACATGAGCAAGTCGGGATCGGTGGGCGAGAACTGGACGTGGCCCAGCCAGGTATTCTCCCGGTGGAAAACGCGCTTTTCCCCCGTCTTGATATTGATGGTGTAGAGTCCGTTGGGAAGCTTGGCCTCGTAGATACCCACGAACCATTCGCTACGGGGTTTCTCGAACCACGCCTCCACGCCCTCCGCGAAACTGCCCGCCAGCAGCGTTTCATCCGCGTTGACGGTCAATCCCGTGCCCCGGGTCCAGCTCTCGGGAACGGTGGTGATCTCCCGCGTCTCCAGGGTGTCCAGGTCCGTGACGCAGACCGTCGATCCGGAGAGATAGAAGACGCGCCGGCTCCCGGGCGCCACGACCTCGAAGGCGCTCGGACGGTCGGTAATCCTGCGTCGCTCCAGGGTGTCCAGGTCGATGGCGTAAAGACGCCGCTCTCCGTCTATCGCGGCGGCCAGCACCATCTCGTTCCCCTCCGGCGTGAAGGCATTCTGGTGAAAGTAGAACGACGAATAGGAGCCCGTGCCCCGTGTCAGCCGCACCACCCGGTGCCCCGTATCGGAATCGATATACGCGTTGGGAATGTAGTGGTTCGCCGCGCCGGCCGCGACAGCCATGGAGGTGATGAATGCGGAGATGATGCTCATGGAATGGGGTCCTTCCAGGTAGTGTAACCGTTTACGAGAAGCATGCCCCATGTAGAAGCGGCTTCCAGCCGCTTTGAAAAGGCTGGAAGCCTCTTCTACGTTGTCGGGCCACGTTGTGACAAGATGGTCGCCATGGACTCATCCATAAACCGTCATCCCCGCGAATGCAGAGATTTTTTCAGGTCGAATGATTTTACAGTTATTATTATTTGAATCGGAAATCCAGTTCGAGTCCGTATAGCCAAGGTATTCTTGGCTCAATGCCCTCGTCGCGCAGTTTTTCGGGCAGGTTCATGTAGTGT
>JAJRTN010000132.1 GCA_024278275.1 Candidatus Hydrogenedentota bacterium | reverse complement strand
TCGCATTAAGTATAGCATATGTTATATACGCTATACTTAAAAGTCAAGAAGAAAGCCCGGCAAAGCCGGGCAGATGAAAGGGGTGGCAGTCTCTTGCGGCAGAGGGTTAGCCTAAACTACACTTTGCAAACACCCTCTTAGGCCGGCTCCGGGAAGCGGGCGATCTTTTCCTCCAGTAAACGTTTGAATGTGGTGTATTCTTCGTCTGTCATGGCCGTCCCTTTGCTTTTGTAGAGGTCCCCCGGCATGGGGCGTGCATGGGGGGGGACGGGGAAGCCGTGTTCCGTGGCGTAGCGTTTGAGAAAGTAGGGGGCGTTTCCACAGGCGTGAACCAGTAGATTCACCGCTTCCTGCGCCTGCAAGGCCCGCTCCCGGTCGCCATCTAGGAAGGCCGTGCGTACCGCGTTCAGTACCGATGGGTTGAGACAGGCTCCCTGGCCGATGGCGGCTCGTGAACCGGCGTAGAGCGTGGCGAAGTAGACGGTCTCAACGCCGGTGATGAAGACGAAAGGCTTGTCTTTCACGGCGCGGATGAGCCCAAGCACGTATTCCATGTCGCTATAGGAGACCTTTGCCGCGCAAATGTGATCCATCTCCGCCAAGGTTGCGATGAGTTCCGGTGTCAGGCGGTAGGCCTCCCCGGTGCCCGGCGGTTGGTAGATAAAAATGGGTAGGCTCACGGCGTCATTCATCCGCTCGAAAAAGCGCAGTACCACGTCCCGAACCGTTTTGCCATCCCCGGGAACCAACGCCTCCGGCATGGTGAAGACCACGCCGTTCGCGCCCTGATCGGCTGCGTATTGGCCCAGGGTGACGCACTGTGCCTGGAAAACTCCGGGGTCGGGACGGCGTGCGTAATCGCGGTCCCAGACGCCGTTGCATCCCACGATGACGGGCGCTTTTCCGGCAAGGTGGGCGCAGGCGGTGCGCGTCAGGGATTTCACGTCTTCAAAATCGAACGCGAACATCTGCCCCATGCCGGAACGCATGAAGAAGGCGTTGATGGATTTCGACCGCACCATGAAATCGAGCAGGTTGCGCTGTCCATCGGGGTGCAGCGCGCCCTGTTCGTCAAAGGCCGTGAAAGTTGGTGCGATACAGCCGCGTACGAAATCCGGTACATCCATGGTAAGGAATCCTTCTGTTGTATTACCCATAAAAGTCGTCGATGGCTTTCACGATCTGGGGATAGCTCGACGGCCATATGTCCGGAGGCACATTTTCAGACACTTGAATCTGCAAGCGGTTGCTTCGGCCGCCTTCCTCCAGGAAGCGCAGGGTGGCCTGGTACACCTTCTCCGGTGGTGCCAGGTGGACGGAGGAGGGGAAATTGATGCATACCCGCATCTCCGGCCAGCGCGCCAAGGCGTCCGCGACCCGGGTGTCGTTGTCGGGCGGCGGCGACAGGCTGTCAATTCCGCGCACGCGGCATCCGTCGATGGATTCCCACAAGGGTTTCAGGTCGCCATCCATGTGAACGAACACGGGGATGTCCTTCCCCGTGGCGTCGAGCTGTTCCGCCAACGCATTATAGGCGGGCACACAGTACTGATCGAAATAGGTCTTGCCGATGACCGGCGCCGTGATGTTGTCGGGCACCACGATGTAGGGAACGGGCAGCGCCTTCACGACTTCGCACGCCGCCTGAAACACGCGGTGCTGTACCTGAACCATCGCCTCGATGACCTCCGCCATGATGTCCGGTTCCAGCATCAGGTGCAGGGGCAAATCCTCCATGCTGACCCATTGTACCCACAGTTGCTGGTAGGGCGTGCGATCAACGGCCGTGTGGGGGAGACCAACTTCGCCCACGTCGGCCAAGGTGTCCCGCACGCCGTCCACGTTGGCATGGACCACGAGATCCCGGAAATAGGCCAGGAGCACCTGGTAATCCGACGGTTCCTTGACAAAGTGACTTTCCTGCGATGGCGAGTTGAACACGGGTTCAAAATAGCTCACCGATTCCAGTGTGCCCTTCGGCGTGTGCAGACGCCGGCGTATGCCACGCAATCCGTTCCGTTCCAGTTCTTCCTGATCCAGGTGGCAGTTCGGCGTCTCATACCGGTAGGCGCTGACCCATTTGAGTACGCCCATCTTCTCACGGCCCACGAGTTTCCAGGCCGTTTCATTGGGCCCCGTCATATCCCAGTACTGCACGAAAGGAACCCGGTCCACCGCGCGCCCTTGTGCCAGGGCCAACATGCGTTCGCCCATTGTCATGCTCATCCCGTGTCACTCCCATGGTGAAAAGCGCCTGGCAAAGACAGGGTTAGGGTACACGTTTCTCCCACGCTCGGAAAAGGGAACAGAAGAGAGGGAACAGAAGAGAGGGAACAGAAAACGACCGCCGGGCCATGCCACGACCCACCGCTATCCCCGCGTTTTTGGGGAGGACGGTTCGGGGTGGTGCCAAGGGCGGCCGGCGTTATTGTGCAACCTTGGGATGAACAGCGTTCTTGAAGGGCATGTAACCTTTGGGATTGAACAAGGGTAAATCGTCTCATAACCGTTCACGGAATCATTTGGAGAATTGGAAAAATGAAACAGGCCGGGCAAACAAGGCCCGTTTCTCACCATGTTTCCTGCAATGACAGATTGGAAGGCCCGTGAACGATCACATCGTTTCAGGCGGCATGGCGCCTTTTTCGGAAGGGAAAGCGCCACCGCTTTTTTCGAGAGAAGTTTCGAGAGAAGGCAGGCATGAATACTGAGCAAGCGCGAACAGCAGTATCGGAAGCCGGGATGCCCGAGCTTCCATCGCCTTTCCGGGCCCATTCGCCGAAGAAGCCGGGAACGATGAACGCCCCGGCCATACGAACCGCTCACCTTACAAAGATCTACGGCCACAGTCTCATCGCGGTCAACGATATGAGCCTGGAGGTGCCCCGGGGATCAGTCTTCGGGTTGCTGGGACCGAACGGCGCGGGGAAAACCACGGCCCTCCGGCTCCTGTTGGGGCTACAGCGCCCCACCGCCGGCAGGGCCGAGGTCTTTGGCAGGCCCTGTGGTCCGAACGCAGTGGACGTACGCGCTTCGATTGGCTACTTGCCCACCAACCCGAAACTTCCCGGACATCTTCGGCCCATCGAGTATTTGGACTTGCTGGGCCGATTGTGCGGATTGGGTTCCCAGGTCCGAAAGCCGCGCATATCCTCGTTGCTTCGGTCGGTGGGGCTGCTTGGTGCCACGGCGCAATACATTCGCTCCTTCTCCACGGGGATGTGTACGCGCCTGGGAATTGCCGCATCCCTCGTGGGCGATCCCCCGTTGCTGATTTGGGATGAACCGACGGCGGGGCTGGATCCCTCGGCCCGTCGTTTCACGCTTGACCTCATCCGGGAATTGGGAGCGACCAAAACCATCGTGGTGGCCACGCACATTTTGAGCGATATCGACGAAGTCGCGGATCACCTCGGCGTGATGCACGAGGGCCGGATGATCTACACGGGGACCATGTCCGACATGAAACGCCGCCTTGACCGGGGGGAGTTTTCCCTGGAACTGGAAGGTCCCACGGAGCGTGTGCGCGGCCTGGCGGTGAAGGCGGGCCTGATGGCGGGGGTTCACGTCGGACTAGAAGGGGAACGCCTTCTTCATATCCAAATCCTCAACGGCCGAAGCCGAGCCGGCGTACTTTCCGAAGTGTTGAAGCGCATGGCCGAGGAAGGGGTGGAGCTTGGGGCTGTTTTTACGGGGCGGAACGCCACGGAAGACGCCTATCTTCAATTGTTGCAGGAGGACCAGGCCCATGGCTTCGACCGGTAATGTTTCCCTGAAAGCCGTCTTTTTCGGTCCGTCCATGGCCATTTTTCAGCACGATCTGCGTGCTTTGTGGCGAAGCAGGCTGATCCGGTTGTGGCTGGCGGCATCGGCGCTCTTGACGCTGCTGCTGGTGATGAGCGGTTGGACGCAGATGTCGGACGCCTCGGTGATCGCCTCCCTGCTCTTTCCTTACCTGGTGCTTCCCTGGTTTTTCGTGGTGATAGTTCTGGCGGTCACCCCCGTTTCCGGGGCGCAGGCGGGATCGCTCGCCGACGGGATTCTCAGCCGTCCGGTAACACGGCACGGATACCTGCTTGCGACGTGGGCGGCCCGCCTGGTGACGGTGCTGGGCGTCTACCTGGCCGTGGTGGTGCCGGCCATCCTGGTTGTCACCCTGGCGCATCGACCCGTGCCCGGCGACACGGTCAGCGTCTACGGAATTGTTACTTCCTTATTCGTGGTGGGGTTGGTGCTTGGTCTGATTGTTTCGCTCGGTTTCTTTGCCGGAACCGTCCTCCAACGGTCGCTGTTGGCCGTGGTGGTCCTGGTGTTCGCCTGGTACCCCGTTAACCTGGTCCTGAGCGTTTTCTCGCTGGAGGAGTTTTCTCCCATCAGCCTGAGCCAGGCCATTCCCACGCAACTGCGCCAGAACCCCTTCGCGGAGGACGGTGCCCCGGGAACGCAGGCCAGCCGGGCGGACATTGAAGCCGTCGCCAACCTGCTGTCCAATTTCGGCAAGGTTTTCGCCGCTTCGCCCCCGGCGCGATCCAAGGATGGTTTCTTTGAAACGGACCAGTTCGAGGATTTTTCACTGTTCCGGGTCACCTTGGGATATGCCCTGCCGGCCCTGGCGGCTATCGCCTTGGCGGCCTTTGCTTTCTACAGACGAGATTTGTGACCAGGTTCTGCCCGGTGTGAATACAGCGTCCCAATGGGTGGGTTCGCTCATGATTGGAGGCCAATATGTCCAAAACGTGCCAAGCCCTGCTTGCGTTGCTGCTGGCGGTGATCCTGTGTCCGGCCCCGGTCCGGGCGCAAAGCGCGCCGGCGGCGATCCGCCTTGTTCCATCGGATGCCATCGTCTGCGTCGAGGTTTCAAGACCCCGTGATCTGCTGGAGCTGATCACCGGTGAGGCGATGGCGGAGGCGGTCGCTTCCCTGCCGTTCTACCAGGAGTTGTCCTCGGGTGCCGGATTCACGGAGCTTCGCGCGGGGATCACTTTCATGGAGGTCTCGCTTGACATGCCGTGGCGAGAGGCGCTGAAGAAGTTGACCGGTGGCGGCATCACCTTTGCCCTGTGTCCGAACGATATCGCGCTGTGGATCATCGACGCCGAAGACGGGCGCCTGCTGAAACGGAGCCATGAAGTCCTGCTCGCCGCCATGCGTGCCGACGCGCAAAGCAAGGGCCGGCCCTTTTCCGTGGAGACGGCCGAATTCATGGGGGTGAGGGGATGGTCGTCCAATGGCCGGAACGCCCATGCCATCATTGGAAACCGCCTCATTTTCTCGAACAGGGTGGAGGGCCTCAAGCGTGCCCTGGAATTGCGGACCGCGTCCGATGGTGTTTCTTTCGCGGCGCGCGGGGACTATCGGCAGGCGCAAGCGGATGCGGGCGCCGCCCCGCCCGCGCGGGCTTTCCTGAACATTGTTCCCTTCAAGGCCGTCCCCGGTTTGGCGAAACTGCTCGAACAGGATAAGTCCAATCCCCTTGCGGCGCTGTTTTTTTCAGGCATAACGGAAGCGGTGCGAAAGGCGAACTGGCTTTGGATGGGACTGGGTGTCGGGGACCATGGATTGACACTCAGGGCGCTGCTGGACGGGCAGGTAACCGGCCGGGACACGGCGGCGGCCTTTGCTCAACCGGCCAGGTCCGAAGAGGGGGCCATGCCGAATTTACTGGTGCCGCGCCGCATCGCTTCGCTCAGTTTCTACCGCGATCTCTATGGTTTCTATTCGGCGAAGGATGATTTGTTCCCGGAACGAACCTCGCAGTTGATTTTCTTTGAAAACATGATGGGGATTTTCTTCACAGGCCGCGACCTTACCAGCGAGGTGCTCATAGAGACCGAGCCCGAGATACGCTTCGTGGTGGCGCAGGATGAGCCGGAGCCGGCGCGCGACCCCGGCGAAAAGCAAATGCCCGCTTTCGCGGTGGTATTTCGGCTTCGTGATGCCGAAAACTTCGATATGGTCGTTGAGGAAGCGTGGCAAAAGGCGATTGGCCTGGTGAACTTTACCCAGGGCCAGCAGGCCATGCCCGGGTTAATCATAGAACGCCCGGTCTACCACGGGGTCAAGTTCACCGTGGCGGGGTTGTCCACGGCGGGGCTGGACAACCCCAATGCCCATCATAACTACCGGCCCACGCTGGCCATGCCCGGGGATTACCTGGTCCTCAGTTCGACCGACGGCCTGGCCCGCGACCTTATAGACGCCTTGACCGCGGAAGCGGCGAATCCGCGAAAACCCTTGGCTGGAATCCACAGCCGGGTGGAACTGGACGGAGAGGCGTTGGCGTCCATCCTCCGGGCCAACGAGGCGGGGCTCGTGCGGCAGAACATGGTGGAAAAAGGCAGCACGCGGGAAGAGGCCGAGGAGGAACTCCGCCTGTATCTTGCATTGACGGGGATGATCCACAAGGCGGACCTGGTGGTTGGCACCCGGAATGGCCGCACCGAGGCCCGCCTTGGAATTGAGTTGGCACGGAAGCAGCCTCCATCCCCCGGCAACTATCTGTCATCACGTTGAACGGTTTCGGATGTCGGGCTTCAAGCCGGGAGGACACTGAGATGGCCGCAAAAGGTTTCAAGGATGTGAATCTTGACCCCTCGTGGGCGTGGGCGCGCTATGAACCCGGAGAGGCAAGGCCATGGACCCTTGCCCTGGCGGGACACCTCTTTCGCCGTGCCGCTTTCGGGGCGAATTGGGACCAGCTTCAGCGGGCACTTCGGGCGGGACCGCACGAGACCATCGACGGGCTTTTGCGTCCCGGCGAAGCCGCGGTCGCGTTCAACCGGACATACGATGCGTATGAGACCGCGGAGGCAGGCGGACAGTCGGTGGCGGGCCTGCGTGCCTGGTGGCTGCGCAGGATGATCCTCAGCCCCTTCCCGCTGCTTGAAAGGATGACGCTTTTTTGGCATGGCCACTTCGGCATTGGCAACAGGCGCGTGCAGAATGCCGGACTCATGCTGGGCCACCTTCGTTCCCTGCGTGCCGAAGCGCTTGGTTCTTTCGGGACGATGCTGAGGGCAATCCCTTACGATCCGGCCGTGCTCTTGTGCCTGGGCGGCATTGCCAACCGCAAAAGCGCGCCGGACCAGCGCTTCGCGCGGGCCTTGCTGCACAATTACACGCTTGGCCCGGGGCTTTTCCGGGAAGAGGATGTGGCCGAAGCATCGCGGGCGTTCACGGGCTGGTTCGTGCTCCGGGGCAAGCTGAAGTATATCGCCAGGGAGCACGATGAGGGACCCAAGCGGATACTGGGCCGGCGGGGTAACTTTGCCGCCGACGATGTTGTGGCGCTTGTGCTCGATCATCCCGGCACCTCGAAACGCATTGTTCGGGCGCTCTACCGCGAGCTGATCTCGGAAACCCAGGCGCCCGACGACGAACTTATCGCCCCCTTGGCCGAGTCTTTCGCGGTTGATTACGACCTGTCGAAACTTACGGAAACGATGCTGCGCTCCAATCTGTTCTTCAGCCCGGTTGCGTATCGCCAGCGCGTCAAGTCACCGGTGGATTTTGCCGTGGGCATCGCCCGGGCCTGGAGACGCCGGTCCCCACGGTACCCCTTGCCAGGGCAGTGGCGGATTTGGGGCAGCCTCTTTACCAGCCCCCCACCGTGGAAGGCTTCGAGGGCGGGCGGTATTGGATCAACGACGCCACGGTCATTGGAAGACACAACCTGGCGACCGCGATGCTGCGGGGTTCGGGGGCCTATGGAGAGAAGCTCGATCCCTGGGCGGTCGCCCGGAGGCACCAATGCGCCGCCGTCAATGCCGCCGCGGGGTTCATGACCGACCTGTTTTTGCAGGGCGATCTTGAACCAAACCGGAGTGCCGCGCTCCTGGAAGCGGCACGCCGGACGAATGCACAGGGAAAGGATTCCACCGCCGCCGTGTTGCGCCGGTTCACCCACTCGATCGCCACGCTGCCCGAGTTCAACCTGGCCTAGCGCCTGGAGAGACGCCATGCTCGTCACACGACGCCGATTTCTGAAGACATCCCTGGGCGGTGGTTTGCTTGCGGCCGCGCCCCCCGTTCCCGGTTTCCTGCTGCGGACTTCCCTGCGCGCCGCCGCGGATGATGTCCGCGACGGCCGGATCCTGGTGGTCATTCAACTCTCCGGTGGAAACGACGGTCTTAACACCGTGGTGCCGTATGCCGACGATACCTACGCACGAAGCCGTCCCACGTTGCGCCTTTCGGCCAGCCAAGTGCATAAGATTAACGGGCAACTTGGATTTCACCCCCGAATGGCGGCGTTCGCGAGGCTCTACGACGAGGGGCTGCTGAGTGTTGTTCAGGGTGTCGGTTTCCCCAATATCTCGGGAAACCATGATGCGGCAATGCGCACTTGGCACAGTGCGGCATCCGAGGCGTCGGACAACCCCACCGGTTGGATCGGCAGAACCGCTGACCACGTTTGGGAGCGCTGCGAGGGCCTGGCCAAGGTCGCTTTTGTCGGTCCCATCAGGCAGCCGTTTGCCATGAACGCGGCGCGTGTCGTACCACCTTCCATTCGGTCTCCCAGGGATTTGACACTCCACGGCCTGCCGGGGCAATCCGCGGTGACGCCGGGGCAGCTCCATTCCGGCGGTCACAACCCGCTGTTGGCCTTTGTGCGGGAAAGCATGGCACGCTCCCACGCGAACAGCCGGAAAGTCCGGGCGGTGATCGACGCCGACACCGGAGGGATGGGTTATCCGGCTTTTGGGCTTGCGGACAATCTGCGCACCGTCGCGCAACTCATCCGGGCCGAAACCGGCATTCAAGTCTTCTTTACCGAACTGGGCGGCGGTGGTATCGGCGGCTTCGATAACCACGCCAACCAACTGGGCAATCATTGCGCCATGTTGCATGAGCTGTCTGAATCGATAGCCGCTTTCGTGGACGATTTGAAACAGGATGGCCTTTTGGACAGGGTGCTGGTCATGACGTTTTCGGAGTTTGGCCGAACGATACAGGAGAACGGCCGGCGCGGTACGGGCCATGGTAAAGCGGCGCCCCTGTTCATGGCCGGTGGAAAAGTGAAAGGCGGCCTTGTGGGGTCTCATCCCAGCCTGACCGAATCCGACGGCGGAGCCTTGGCCTTCCACACGGATTTTCGGAGGGTCTACGCCACGGTTCTGGATCGCTGGCTTGGTTTCGACAGTGAAGCGATCCTGGGTGGAGTCTTCGAGGCCGTGGATGCCCTCCATGTATGACGCGCCGGTGGTTGACAAGCAACGTGATCGTGAGGAGTAATCATAATGGATTCCGCCGTTATTTCCAGGATATCGCCATTGACGTTCCATCGCCTCGATGGCGGGAACCTTCCCGTGTCGATCCAAATTGCCCGCTTCCAGGCGTCAAATGGCGTGGACGAATACCACCTGGCCGCCCGGCCCACCGAATATGCGGACATGGACACCCAATTGGGCTGGTTGTTCCGTGCATACCGGGATGCCCTCGATGCTTTCGGACTGGATATGGGGACGGCCCTTCTTCGGCGCTTTTTCTGCACGGACCTGCCGAACCAGGCGGCCGCCCTCGCGAGCCGGCCTTTTTCGGATCCCCGCGACAGGGACGCTCTTTGCGCCGTATCGTGGGTTGGCCAGCCCCCGGTGCCCCCGGCGAAAGTGGCTCTTTGGGCGTATCACGTGCGTGACCCCCAGTCGGAATTGGAGAAGAGCAAAGAGGGCGCGTCCCTGACGCTGAAGCGGGGAACGCTTTCCCATCATTGGACGACGGGCGTCACCGAGGCGGCTTCGGAAACTTCCCATGAACAGACGCGGCGTATATTTGCCAGGTATGAAGCCTTCCTGCGAACGCGGAATCTCACGCTGGCGGACAATGTGATCCGAACCTGGTTCTTCGTGCGGAACATCGACGCGAATTACCAGGGCATGGTGGTTGCCCGGCGGGAGCTTTTCGCGGAACGGGGACTGTCGGCGGACACGCATTTCATTGCCAGCACGGGGATCGAAGGCGCGTCCGCGGACGTGGCCGCCAAGGTCTGCATGGATGCCTATGCCATATCAGGGGTGCGGCCGGATCAGATTGACTACCTGGAAGCGCCGGACCACCTCGGTCCCACCGCGGACTACGGGGTGACCTTCGAGCGTGCCACCGCAGTGACCTATCGGGACCGCAAACATGTCTTCATTTCGGGCACGGCAAGCATCGATCCCCGCGGAAACATCCTTTTTCCCGGCGATGTATTACGGCAATTCGACCGCGCCCTGGACAACGTTGAAGCCCTGCTGGGCCGGGCCGGCGCCACACTCGAGGACATGGCTTCGATCATCGTTTACGTTCGCGACCCCGGCGACCACGCCCTGTTGTGGCGTGAGTTGGGGGAACGTTTCGGCGACGCACCGGTCGTAATCGTCGTAGCCCCCGTCTGTCGTCCGGGCTGGCTCGTCGAGATAGAGGGCCTGGCCATTGTCCCCGCATTCGAGCCGGAGATGCCGTCCTTTTAGCCTGAAGTTTCTCCTCTTTTCCCCTCAAAACACGGCCGGTCGGCATGTGCGAGGCCGCAAACCGGATTACGCCCCCGACTTTGTAGTATGATAGGCCCCGAACCGGGGAAACATCGGCGGCGTTTCCCCGCCTTTGGGGTGTGATGCCATGTCCTGAAGGGATTGTTGTGCCGCATGAGGAATACGACAGGCGCCATGACCGGAATTAAACGTTGGCTTGCAGGCTTTTTCATCGTGGTGGGCTACAACAGCCTGACCCTCTTTGGTGCGACACTGGTTACTTTCGCCGCCGGCGCCATTGTTCTGCTCTTGATTTTGGGCGCGGTGGGCGTTGCCAAGTCCGCTTATCTCGGTATCCTGACGTTCCTGGTCTTCCCGGTGGTTTTCGTCGCGGGCCTGTTGATCATTCCTTTGGGTGTGCTGTGGCAGCGGTCACACGGCGGGCTGTCGATAAAGGATGGTTTGGCGGGGCCCTACCCGGTACTCGATTTCAACAAACGCCATGTACGGTCGGTGGTGGAAGCCATTGCCGTTCTGACCTTCGTGAACATTCTTATTATCTCCGTGGTGGCATACGAAGGCGTGCATTACACGGAGTCGGTGCCTTTTTGCGGACAGGTCTGTCATGAGGTCATGGAACCCGAGTTTGCCGCCTACAGTGATTCTCCCCATTCCCGTGTCGCGTGCGTGAAATGTCACATAGGGCCCGGCGCTTCCTGGTTCGTGAAGTCCAAGCTTTCCGGCGTGCGACAGGTTTTCGCGGTACTCTTTGATACCTATGCACGGCCCATCGACACACCCGTAAAGAATCTGCGGCCTTCAACCGATACCTGCGAACAGTGTCACCAGCCCGACAAGTTCACGGGGGACCGTTTGCGTGTCATCCCCAAGTACATGGAGGACGACGAGAACACGAAGGTTTTCAACCTCTTGCTCATGCACATTGGCGGCGGCCACGGCGAAGGCAAGGGCATCCATAGCTGGCATATCGCCCCGGGCAGGAAGACCGAGTACCTGGCGACCGACGAGGACCGCCAAGTCATCCCTTACGTCCGGGTTACGGAAGCAGATGGCAGGGTATTGTCCTTTGTGTCCCAAGACAGTGAATTGACGGAGGATGAAATCGCGAACGCCGAACTTCGGCAGATGGATTGTATCGATTGCCATAATCGCCCCACCCACATCTACGAGATGCCCGGCCCGGCCATTGACAAGCGCATGGACCAGGGACTCATCGACCCGTCGCTGCCGGGCATCAAGATGGCCGGGCGGGAAGCACTCGAACGGGCCGGCGCCGAGGATGGCGACATCGGGATGATTGCCGAGATTATCCGCGCCCATTTCAAGGAAGACTTCCCCGAGATCCTCGAAAAACGGGCAAAGGACGTCGATCAGGCCATCGCCACGCTTGAGGCAATCTACCGGCGCAACGTATTCCCGGACATGAAGCTCACCTGGGGCTCTTACATCAATAACCTGGGACACGAGGTCTTTGACGGGTGCTTCCGTTGCCATGACGATGGCCACGCCACGAAGTCCGGCGAAGTTATCCGCCAGGATTGCGACCTTTGCCATGCCATGCTTGCCTGGGAGGAGGAGGATCCCGCCGTGTTGGCGGATTTGGGGATTGAGTAGGCGGGCCGGACAGGGACGGAGGGTCCTGCAAGCCGTCTTGAGGCAAAAGGCATGGCCGGGTCGAGTTCTTGATCGACCCGGCCAGGGGGTGCCTTGCGCCAACGGGGCCGCCCCGCTGAAAGCATGCCCTTTGCCAAAGGTGCTATTATGGCGACTCGTGGTGACAATGCCCGTTCTTGCCCGTATTGGAGTCCGAATCCATGGCAATCCAAGAGCCGCTGAAAACGATCCTTGCCGAAACCCGTTCCCTGGTGGAGCGGGCGGGCGGCGCGAGACGTTCGCTTACACTTTCCCCCGAGGTGGCGGAAGCCCTTTCCGCACTGGATGGCCCCCGTTCCCAAACGCCGACGAAGATGGAAACCGGGACGCCCCCGATTTCCTCGCCGGACAGTGCCCCCTCCCTGGAGGCGCTTGAATCACTGGTGTGCGCCTGCACCAGGTGCGGTCTCGCGGCGACCCGTAACCGGACGGTTTTTGGCGTGGGCAGCCCCAGTGCCGACCTGGTTTTCGTGGGCGAGGCACCGGGAGAGGATGAGGACCGGCAGGGCGTTCCTTTTGTGGGACGGGCGGGGCAGCTCCTGACCGACATTATCGTGAAGGGGATGGGTATGCGGCGGGAAGACGTGTACATCTGCAATGTGCTCAAGTGCCGTCCGCCGCTCAATCGCGATCCGAACCCGGAGGAAGTACACTGCTGCGAACCCTTCCTGCTGCGACAGCTTGATCTGATGCACCCCAAGGTCATCTGCGCCCTGGGACGGCATGCCGCGCAGACCCTGCTCCGCACCGGGGAATCGACGGGCCGGTTGCGAGGCCGGTGGCACAACTACCACGACATTCCTTTCCGTGTCACCTATCACCCGGCGTACTTGCTGCGGCAGCCGTCGGAAAAACGCAAAACCTGGGAAGATGTGAAGGCGATTATGAAGGTTCTCAACGGGGAAGTGGTCCCGGAGATATAATGCCCGTGTCCGACGATTCCCCCCATTCCTCCATTTTTGCGGTTCTGCCGCGGCCTGTTCGTTGGCGCGAATCCCTCTATGTCCGCGTGATTGTGCTGTGCGTGGTGCTGTTGTGTTGCCTCCTGGGTGTGGCGGCGGCCATGGCCCATCACTTCTTCACCAGCGGTGCCGAAGAAATTCGCGCACTGGGAGAGGATGTGGTGGCCCTCGTGCAGGACGAGCTTGAAGCCAACCCCGACATGGACATCGACCGGTTGCGCGCGGTCGTGGCGGAGGAGATTCAAACCGATATTGATATTAATCTTACGCCCAACGTGGGAAAACTCAAGGCGAAAACCTATAGTATCGACCTCAGCCCTGACGGCACCCTGACGCGGCGGGACCAACTTCCCGTAGCGTCCGCGACACAGCAGCTCGTCGTGGTGCTCAGTTCCACCACCGCCGCTCAGACGGAGATCCTGCGGGCCTTCCGCAACCGCTACCTTGTGTTGTTGTCCGTCGTCTTTCTGTTGACCCTGGGGCTCATGGTTTTCTTCATCCATCGGGCCATGAGGCCCCTTGTGCAGTTGTCGGAGACCTGCGCGGCCATCAGCCGCGGTAATCTTCAACCGGTGTCCACGCGGGGGGCTTCGGGCGAGGTGCGCGCGCTTGAAGTTACCTTCAACGAAATGGTTCGTTCCCTGCAAGAAAAGGAGACCATGGCCGCCAAGCTCCGCCAGGCACAGCGGGTCTCGGCCCTGGGCAACCTCGCGGCCGGCGTAGCCCACGACGTGCGCAATCCCCTCAACGCCATCAAGCTGTTGTCGAGCCACGCCGTGGACAGCCTGGGCGACCGGCCCGAGGCGAAGCAGGTGAGCACCATCCGGCGCGAAGTGGATCGCCTGGAGGAGATTGTCTCCAACTTTCTATCCCTGGCGAAGGAAACCGATCTTTCGCCCGAGCCGAACCGGATGGACGCGCTCCTGGAAGAATGCGTGCGCCTTTTTCAGAAAGACGCCGAGGAACGGGGGGTGCGGTTGGTCAGTGATTTGCGTGCGGGCGATGCCGTGCTTCTGCTGGACGCCAAGCACTGGACCCGCGCTATCCTGAACGTCCTGTTGAACGCGCTTGAAGCAACGCCACCGGGCGGCCGTGTGCGGATTTTCTCCCGCGTGACGGCGTCGGCCTGCGAGGTCGAAATACGCGACGACGGCCCCGGGCTGCCCCGCGAAATCGTGGAGCGGGTCTTTGATCCCTACTACACGACGAAACCGGGGGGCACCGGGTTGGGTCTCTCTATCACACGGGGGATTATCGAAGAACACGGTGGCACCATCGAAATGACAAGCACTGAGGGGAGCGGCTGTCAAGTCGTGATATCCCTGCCCCTCGACGCCGCGAAGGCATGATGAGCAAGCATATTCTCATAGCGGAAGACGACACGGTACAGCGCGAGATCATCGGCGATATTCTCGAGCAATACAACTACACGGTGGCGCGGGCCGCCGGGGGGGAAGAGGCCCTGGAAAGTCTGCGCCGAACGGCCTTCGATCTACTCCTCACCGATATGAAGATGCCGGGCATGGACGGCCTGGAATTGTTGCGCCGCGCCAAGAGCCTGCGGCCCGATTTGGACGTGGTGGTCATGACCGCCCACGCCACCATCAAGACCGCCGTGACCGCCATCCGCGAGGGCGCCACGGACTACCTGGAAAAGCCCTTCGACAAGGACGAACTGCTGCTGGTTATCCAGCGCGCCCTGGAAAAGGGAACCCTGCGCCGCGAGAACCGCCAGTTGCGTGAACTGGTGTCGCACGCCACGGCCCTGGGCAACATGGTGGGGGAAAGCCCCGTCATGCGCGAGGTGTTTACCCGGACCAGCCGGGCTGCGCAGGTCAACAGCACCGTACTCATTCTTGGCGAATCGGGCACGGGCAAGGAACTCATCGCGCGTCACCTACATTTCGCCGGACCGCGTAAGAAGAAACCTTTTCTCGTCGTCAACTGCGCGGCCATCCCCGACAACCTGGTGGAGAGCGAACTCTTCGGCCATGAAAAAGGCGCCTTTACCGGCGCCGACACCACCCGTGCGGGTAAGTTTGAAGCCGCCGACGGGGGCACCGTCTTCCTCGACGAAATCGGCGACATGCACCTCGGAAGCCAGGCCAAGTTGCTTCGTGTCCTGCAAGACGGTGTTGTTGAGCGCGTCGGCTCGAACAAACCGCAAAAGGTGGACGTGCGCGTCATTGTCGCCACCAACCGCGACCTCAAGAAGCGTGTCGAGGAGGGTGCTTTCCGCGAAGATCTTTACTTCCGCCTCGAAGTGCTCTCCATCGAACTGCCCCCCCTTCGCGACCGCATGGAAGATCTGCCCCTTCTCGTCAGCCACTTTCGCGATAAACTTGGTAAGAAGCTCGGCATCGTGCCGCCCACCGTGGGCCCCGATATTATCGACGCCTTCCGCCGTTACCGCTGGCCGGGAAACGTGCGTGAACTGGAGCACACCCTGGAACAGATTTTCATCCTTAGCGACGGTGGTGAAGTGCGCATGGAGGATCTACCCGCCAAGCTTCGCAGCCCCCAGCCCGACCCCGGCGGCATCGCCCTGCCCGCCGGCGGTCTCGTCCTGGAAGATCTGGAGCAGGAACTCATCCGCCAGGCCCTCGACCGCAGCGGCGGGAGAATCAAGGAAGCCGCCGAACTTCTCGGCCTTACCTACAAAACCCTCCAATACCGCCTGAAAAAGCACGAGATCGACCGGAATGGGTGAGAGAAGAATATGACGTGACCACGGGGCCGCGAAAGTGAATTCATGCTTGACCCAAACCTCGATGTTAGCGCGAAGCACAACCTGAGATAGCGAAAAGAAGGGGAGATGGCGTTGCCATGGCCAAATCAGCAAAAAGGAAGCGTGCATCCGCGCAAGGGTTGAGGGAAACCACGGGCACGGTGGACACGGTGAAGGGCGCGGATGGTTGGCCGGAGGATTTCCCTTCGCCACGTCGCCTGGCGGTGGCGGCCCTTGTGTTGTTTGTGCTGGGCGTGGTTTTGCTTCGTGCTGCGGACGCGAACGCCCTTTTGTGGCTGAAACGCCTGGTCGGCTATTTCGCGGGCATGCCCGATCCCATGCGCTTGCCCTTCGATGCCTCAAGCTGGGACATGGCCGTTATCGGCTGGTGTCTTGCGGCGGGAATTACCGCGTCACTGCTCCATCCCGCCCTGGGGCTGGCGGCCGTCGTGCTGTTTCGGCCTTGGGTGGATGCCGTCACGTTTCCCACGGAGAACATTTTTTTCGTGTGGCTTATCCTGCTGCTGGCCACCCTCTGCTGCGTGAGAATGATTGTTCGCGGCGAGCCTCTTCGCGCCGTGGGATTGTCGGGACTGTTCACCGCTTTTCTTGCCGTTTGTCTGTTTACGACCTTCACCTCCATCCAGTTCGGGGCGAGCTTTAAGGCGCTGCTGGTTTGGTTCAGTCATCTCCTGGTTTTTCTCATCGTGGTGAACAGTCTGCGCGACACCGTATCCCGGCGCGTGCTGTTCAGTGTTTTCGTAGCGGCCCTCGCCATACAGGCGCTCTACAGTATCGTAACTTACTACTACCTGCTTCCCGTTCTGCGATCCATTGCCCGCAATCCCGCCGTGTTGCGGGAGTTCTTCGGTACTGACCAATTGACGCCGGAAATTGCCGACCGGTTGAACAAGAACCGTGCCTTTGGCTCCATGCTTTTTCCCAACGCGCTGGCGGCATTTCTTGTGCTGGGAATCCCCTGCACCCTCGCGGCCATGATTCCGGGATGGCGGGCATTCCGCGAGGCACGGGCAACGACGACTCCGGCAAAGGCCGGGCAAAACCGCATTTATGGGGCGGTGGGCCTTTTCTTCGCCCTGTGGGCCGTCGTGGGGGGCATGGCCTCCTGGCTTATCCAGTTTCCCCTGCGCTACCATGAGTCCATGGGCACCCCCGCCTGGTATGCCACGGGGGCGCTTTCTTCGATCCTGTCCGCTGGTTTGGGGCTGGTGGTGGCGCTCTGGCTGGCCTACTTTCTCGCCCGCTACGGCGCAGCCTATACCGGCGCCATGGTTCGGGCCTATGGCTTACCCGCCACGGCGGTACTCGCCATTTTCGCACTGCTCCTCACCTACTCCCGAGGCGCCATGCTCGCCCTGCTTGTCGCGATGGGTATCTCGTGGTTGCTCTACCGGGGCCGCGTGCCCACCCGCGCCGTGGCGACCGCCGCCGTGCTGATAGCCCTGGTTGCCGGGGCAGGCCTGTTGAGCCTCTCTTTTTCCGGGCTGCCCGCCGTCGCGGACAGTGCCGGGGTAAAGGATAATTCCGCCGCCCTGGTGGAAGCGGGGGAAAATGTCTCGGGTCGAGACCTCTTAAATCCTCACACGTTGTTCTTACGCTTTGCCTACTGGCGGGTGGGCCTGCGCATGTTTCTGGATCATCCGCTGACCGGGATTGGGCTGGGTTGCTTTGGCACGGCCTATCCGGTGTACCAAAACCCCGGCGATCCACCGGTGCGAGAGGCTCACACGTCACTCCAGGTCTTTACTGAGACGGGGTTTCCGGGGGGGCTGTTGTTCTACGCCTTTTGGATCGCCCTTTTTCTCTGGGGTGCGCGATGCATCTTGAGGGAGGGGGACCGCGCGCTTCGGCTGACCCTGGCGGGGCTCTTTGCCAGCCTGTTGGCCTTTTTCCTGCACGCGGGCATCGACATCAGCTTTTCCCACCCCGGCCTGTGTCTTTTCGCCTACCTCATGGGGGGGCTCTTCGTGGGGCATGCCACTTCGGACGGGGATGAGCGGAGAGCCTCCGCCGGCGGCGCCAGGATGCGGTTGGCCGTGCTGGCGTCCCTGCTGTTCTTGATCGTGATAGCTTTTGGCGCCAGTGCCCGCGCTTTTTCGCAGGACCTTTCCCTCAGCCGAATGACCCTGTACCGCATGGATGATCGTATCAACGGGGCGGTGGGCCAACAACTGGCCACGATGAAGTTCTTTGCCCAACAGCGCGACCGGTCCAAGGGAAGCAGCCCCCGAACGCAGATTCTCCTGCGCCAGGTGTTGGACTTGGGTATTTCGCTGGAAGACGCGGCGAAACTGGGCACGCTCTATGTCCCCATCGGCGATGGGGGGCGCCGTCTCCGCCGTCTCCGGTCGGGCGAGACCGTTCCGGACAACGCCGTTCTGAATGTACGTTATCCCCATTCGTCGTACCGGAAAGCGGTACGGGCCATGTAAGCCTGGCTCCGGGAACGGGAGCGCATTGACGCCCGCTTCCCCCGAAGCGTGGAGTCGGCCATTGCCATCACCCAGGGGTACCGCGTCCTGGCGGAGTCCATGGTGGAAGAAGACCTGGCAGACGAACGGAAGGCCAACCTGGAGCGGTACCTGCACTGGTCGGAAGAATGTGTCCGGCGAAGCCCCATGAACAGCGACCTGTACGATCAATTGGCCAAGGCGTGGTGGCTCCGGAGTTCCATAGAACATGACCGGCGGCTTGAGGCTGCCGAGCAGGCGCTGGCGGCCTCGGCACGCGCGGCGGAGCTTGCGCCCGCCTATGCGCCCGCCTTCGGCGCGTTGGCCTATTACCACCAGCGGCTTGCCACCCTCTACACCGCGGAAGGACTGCCGGAGAAAGCACGGGAGCACGAAGCCGCCGCGGCAAAAGCAAAAGCGCGGTCCGACGAAATCTGGGCCGCCGGGTGAACCTCGGAGGATTGGGGGGAGAGGAAGAAATGATTCGACCACGGATAACACGGAAAACAAAGAATGAATAATTCCCATCGGAGTTACCGGTGTAATCCGTGGCCAAAAAACTCAAGGCCGCCTTCTCCCCGAGAATCGCGGGTGTGGGACCCATGGACCGCTTGACGAGGGTCAGCCGCTTTGGAGAGCGTCCTGGTGAATGGTGTCGAAGCTCACGGCTGTGTCGCATCTCCAAATGGCTTGTCCATTTTTCGCGCCAGTCCGGTGTTATTCTGTGGCATCCAAAGATGCTTTGCCGTCGATGGCCCGCCGAACCTCCATCATCACTTTTGACGTGAGCGGAAACCTGGCCATCACCAGTATCACCAGGAGATTTGTCGTGCAGGGCAGGACGTACATGAGCCGCATGATGAGCAGGGTCTGATCGGATTGAACATCCGCCTGGGGGACGTATCCGGCGAAGTCCAGCCCCGGGCCCACCCAGAGCGCGCCCAAGGCCGTGGCGGATTTCATCACGAAGCTGTGAACACCCATGAAGGAACCTTCTCGGCGGAGCCCCGATTCCAGCTCGTCCGTGTCGATGATATCAGCCAGCATGGACGGGGGGAACAGCAATCCGGGCGCGGTACCAATTCCCACCATGACGGCCCACACGAGAATACTCCCCGGACGCTCCGGACTCACCATGACGAGGAAGAGCAGTCCCACCGCCGTATTCCAGGCAAGTCCCATGTTGTAGCAGGTTTTTTTTTCGAAACGACAGCCGATGATTCGCCAAAGTGGGATGCTGAGAATGATGGTCATGGTGTAGAGCAGCGTGCCCGGAAGCATGAACTGCGGCACATGGAGCCAGTGGACCACGAGGTAGGGAAACATGAAAACGCCAATCTGGCCGGCGGTGGTCGCGATGAGGAAAGCGGCGATGAAGAGGCGGAAGGGCCGGTTCTTGAAGGTGGTGAGCATGGCTTTGAAGGCGGGCGTGCTTGACCGGCGCTGGTACGCTGGGTTCTCGCGGGTCGCCAGGGCGGTGATGATGTAGGCTCCCGCCAGAAAGGGCGTCATGGCCAGGGCGGTTGCCCGGAAACCCATTCCATTCCCGAATCCGTAGGCGTCGGCCGACAGGAAGGCTCCCAGGGCATCGACCGGCGTGGCAAAGAGGATTGTCGGATTCAACCATGCGCCGGCGAGGGAGGCGAGGTTAATCATGCACGCGCCAACCACGCCGCCTATCATAAGCGCGACCTGCTGATAGGCCATCACGGAGTTGCGCTCGTGATAGTCTGGGGTCAGTTCGGCGCCCAAGGCTCCGTAGGGAACGGTCACCACGGTTTGCATGGTCGTGAAGAGCAGTTGGGCGAGAACCAGGAAAACAAAGGCCGTGAGTTGCGATTGGCCGGAAGGCGCGAGCCACAGCAACGCGAAGGCCGCGGCGAAAAGGGGACCGCCAAAAAGCAGGTAGGGCCGGCGGCGTCCAAACCGTGACCGGGTCCGGTCGGACAGGAGGCCCATGGCCGGGTCGGTGAAGGCATCCCACAGGCGGCCCGTCGCCAAGGCGATCCCGACGAGTTTTCCCTCCAGTCCGATGACATCGGTGTAAAACAGGAGCAGGTAGAAACCCAGGCTGTTCATCATGAGGCCGAGGGACAGATTGCCGGCACTGTAGCCCAGCTTCGTTGTCCATGGCAATCGGGGACCGGGGAGGCGAACGGTCTTACTCATTCACGTGGTCTTTCGGGCCGGAGGCCAGGGGAAGCAGGCCGGAGACGTCATAGGAAATTACAGGGTCCCAGTAGACGGCGCCCGACAGAGGGGTTTCGTTTTTTTTGCCGTGGACGACAAAGGCAATCTGATCACCCTTCCGAAGTCGTGCGGTCGTTCGAATGGAGACGCCTTCCGTATCGCCGTACCCCGCCGTGCGCCACGGAGCTTCTTCAGGCCAGATCCGTTCCCCATTCTTATACACGGTCACGTTCGCGTTTCCGCCCACGGGGAACATCTTGCTCACGAGTCCATTGCTCGATATGAAAACGCTTCCCGGCCGGGGGGCCGTCCAGACCCGCGCCGTGCCGTTGTCGCCAAGTCCCGGCGCCATATAGCTTGCCAGGATGCGGGGATTCCCATCCCCATCGGCCCACCCCGCCAAGGTGCCCTTGAAAGGCGCTGCCGCTGGCTCTCGGGGGTTTGTCCAGGCCCCGTAGGTCCAGCCGGCTTTGCCTTGCTCAATCCCGCTGAAGTCGAGTGACGCCACGAAGAGTTCATCATTGATCCCCCGGGACAAGGCGCGGCCAACGGTGATGTGCAGGTTCTTCAGAAATGGTTCGTAGAAGGGGCTGTCCGATTCGAAGAGATTGCCGGTCCCCCGGCCCCAGTCGCCGTAAGGACTGGTGGCGAAGGTGAATGGAATAAGCCCGGCGCAGGCGGGCTCATCCAGGCACAGGCGATAAAGTTTGAGCAGATTCTCCGCCAGGTAAACTTGGGGATGGGGGGTGCTGTCTCTGGTGAATGCCCAAGGGACGAACCACAGCCTTTGGCCGGGCGCCATTTTGGCTTTGAGGCGCCGGAGCAGGTCGGGGTAGTTGCCTTTCTCCCACGTCTCGTAGTGGTCAAACCCCGTATCCGTCACATGCCGCAGATAGGTGGAGCTGATTTCAGAGATGGGCGCGTCGAAGCGTTCCGGATCGAGGGCTACAAAGGCCAGGATGGCCATGACCCGGATCGCTGGGAAATCTTCCCGGATTGCGAGGCACGCCTCATGGAAATCGTACTCCGGCACGCCCGTCCAATGCGGTTCGTCGAAATAAAAGGCCAGAATCACGCCCTCCGTCCCCCGGATGCTTTCCTTGAACCGCGCCCACCTCGTCCGCCAATCCGGGGCAAGGGGTGAGTAGGCCATGCCCATGGGCTTGTAGTCAAAGAAGCAGTCCTGTACCTCGATGATGGCCCGAAGACCCTGGTCCCGGCAGAATGTGAGGTCCTCCGCCAAGGGCCGGCCCGGGGCGGCTTTGAGCACCACGGTGTTGCAGTTCTCCATTGCGGCAATGGCCGGAAGATAGGATGCGCCCCCCGCTCCGCAGTAGTAGCCGAAGTACCTGGGGCCCTTGGGCACGAAAGGGTTGTTTTCGCCGGACCGCGGATGGACGCCCGTGGCACAGGCCCCGAAAAGCAGGCCAAGGAGCAAGACCGCGATCTTCTGAAGCGGCGTTTGTTTTCCGTGCATTAAATACACCTTCTTCGAGACGGGCGCGCGGGCCGTCAATCCATGGAGAGGAAAGCATATGGGCATGGCCGCTTGCCACGCTTGGTGGACGGCGGCCATGCCCGATGGGGAACCTTGGTCCGGTGCTGTGCCGGTGTCCGGACCACGGCTACCCCGGCGTGAGCGCTGTTAATTGGACCATGGGGAAATCCACCAGGCTGTGCTGGCCGTAACGGGGAATTCACCCGTCTGCCCGTTGTACTTGATGAAGCTCACATGACCATCCATATAGAGCACGTTGCACCCGCCGGGCACATGGTTGAAGTTTGACGTGCCCGCATTGCCCGCGCCGGAATTCGAGAGTTGATCCCACATGATGGGGATCGAGCTTTGGGCCTACGCGCCCGCGGCCGGGTTGTTGATGTCCGTCACGAAGAAACGCTCCACGCCGTCCTTCAGGCTTGGCAGGGTATCGCCCCCGTTCAATCCCCCGACGAGCGCCACCGCGCCGGCCTGAACCCCGAGAAAGGCCGGTCCCAGGTCCACGCCAACTTCAACGATCCCCGGAATTGTTCGGCAATCCCCGCCGATCAGATCGCGGTGCGTGGCGAGGTCGGGGGCCACGCCAAACAGGGAAAGGCCGAAACTGTATGCCGCCGCGAGGGAAAAGTGCTCGTCCTTGTTCATTACCCAGCCCATGTAGGCGTAGTCGCGGATGCGCCAGACATTGACGTTGACCCGGCCATCATCGTAGGGGCCGTCTGTCAATCCCGAGAGGCTCCCGAAAGAATAGTTGTTGTCGCCGTCGTCGATCATTTGGCGGAAAATCCCGCCGTCCGTCCCGCCGTAGCTCGACGAAGGGCAGATCATCACCGAAATATCGGACAGGTATTCGGGGTAGATCTGGGGGCCTGAAATCGTAAAGGCGGCACCAAAACCGGCGCCGCTTCCACTATTGGCCACCCCGCCTATGAGGGGAATATCGGCGGTCTCCCAGTTGGTGCCTTGGTCCGGGAAGTTGTCCTTGTTTTCTCCCGCGTACATCTTGCAGACCAATCCGAGCTGTTTTAGATTGTTGGCGCATGAGGCCCGTCGTGCCGCTTCGCGCGCTCGCGCCAGGGCTGGCAGAAGAATCGCCGCCAGGATGCCGATAATGGCGATGACGACTAAGAGTTCGATCAGGGTAAAACCCACTCCCGTTGATTTTTTCATGTTTTTTTCCTCCTTCGAAAGGCGCCAGGGGCCTTCCTCGTTGGATGGTGACCAATGACCTGAAATTCGTGGATTCACCTCCCTTCTTCATGGTTGTGGACGCGCCAGGCCGCACCCCAAGTCCCGGATGGCAGCCGCGTCGGAACGGATGGCGCGCCAAATCATTTCCGCGATATCAAAGGTGGACGGCGAGCCTCCGGGGGCGCCAATGGGAATGCCCTGGATCGCCAAGGCCGCGTCCACGGGGATGCGCATGGCCCAGCTCAGCAGCGGAGCCGGCAGTTGCCTTACCTCGCCCAGGGCCTGGCCTTCCTCGATGAGCCGCGTGATGGCCTCGCCCGGAATGTGGCATGGCTCGGGCAAGCCCACGCTTTCAACCAGTCCGAAGAAATCAGGGCTGTTGATGAACCGCCCGGCCAGCGGATGGTCATGCATCCACGCGAAGAAGTGGCGCACCAGATGATGAATGCGCTCGCGGATCGATTCGCCCTGGTTGATAATGGTCATCTCATACCGGGTCAGGTCGTTGAGATAATGCGCCCCAATGGCCATGGCCAGTTTTTCCTTTGTGCCGAAGTAGTAGTAGATCGTGGCGGGGGCAAGGCCGGCTTTCACGGCGATCTCTTCCACCGTGGTTTGGTGGAAGCCCTTGGTCATGAAGAGCTCAAGTGCCGCGTCCATGATATGCGCGGTGGACTGTTCCCGCTTTTGCTGTTTGCTGACGGTGGCCTGTACTTGCACGGCGACCTCCTTTCGTCAACACGGTGGAGGAGAATTTTATTAACTGATACTCAGTCAGTAAAAACACCGTATCACGACTTCTGTTTTTTGTCAACCCTTAAAAATTTCCATTATCCCTTGACATAAGGAACGAATGGGTGTAACTTGTTCCTGATTTTACATCAGCAAAGATGTGGAAAAGGGAGGACCATATGGACCGCGCAAGAAGGCACCGCCTGTTTGAGGTGGCGGTTACACCGGATTGGGAAGGCTTGCGGCGTTGCATCTTGCGGGAGGGTGAACCCACCCGGGTCCATCACATCGAATTGTTCCTCGACCAGGAGATACAAGATGCCGTCGCTGAACGCCATGGTGTCTGGGAGGACATCGATCCGGCGGATCCCTTTGCCCCACTGCGCAAGGAAATCGCGCTTCAGTCTTTCCTGGGCTACGATTATGTTCGCGGGAATCTGGAAGGGATGACCTTTTCCTATGGCGTCCGGACCACGGAAGACACGGCCGGTCTGGCCCGCGCGGGCGGGCGCGGTTTCGTGGATCTGCACCGGGGCCCCATTGCCAGTTGGGAGGACTTCGAGGCCTATCCCTGGCCCGTCCCTGCCGCAGCCTCCACGGCGGCCCTGGAGTGGTACGAGGAACACCTGCCCGAAGGAATGTGTGTCATGGCCGTGGGGGGCTTTGGCCATTTCGCCGAGGGTCTGTCCTTCCTCATGGGGTACGAAACGTTGTGCATGGCCCTTTGTGAGAAGCGGGACTTGGTTGAGGCGATTGCCAAGCGAATCACCGACTTCTCGGTGATGTATCTCCGGCGCGTTTTGCAGTTCGATCGCGTGAAACTGATTTGGGGCAGCGACGATATGGGTTTCCGGAATGGTTTGCTCCTGGGACCCGACGATACCCGTGAGTTCATGCTTGAGGGCCACAAGATCATGGCGCGTATGGCCCACGACGCGGGCCGCCCTTACCTCTTGCATTCCTGCGGCGACCTGTCCAGCATCATGGAAGATTTGATTGAGGAGGTGCGGATTGACGCCAAGCATTCCTACGAGGACACGATCCAGACGCCCATACAGGCAAAACGGGAATATGGGGACCGCATGGCTATTCTGGGCGGTATTGATATCGACTTTCTTTGTCGCTCCACCGTGGACGAGGTCCGGTGCCGGGTACGGGAAACACTGGAGGCCTGTCAGTATGGTGGCGGTTATTGCCTCGGCACGGGCAACAGCGTGGCCAACTACATCCCTCTCGACAACTACCTCGCCATGTTGGACGAAGGCCGCCGGTTCCTGGCGTAAGCGGCTGAGTGAGTGACAGGAAAGGAGAGCGGAATGGCCGAGTTCAACGGGTTGGGATGCGGCATGGGGAACCTGAGTCAATTGTCGCACGCCCAAACGCGATCCATTTGCGCCGAGAATCCAACCGGCGAGAAGGGAAAGGGCGGGATGGCCCCCGCGGAAACCAATCCCGCGAGCAGGGATTTGGGCTTGGGGTGGAAATGCCGGCCCTGCGCCATTGTAAAGCCCGGAGAAACGCTCACCCTCGCCGATATCTCGGGCCCGGGGGCCATCCAACAGATGTGGTTCACCCCCATGGGACATTGGCGGCACTGGGTGTTGCGGATTTACTGGGATGGTCAGGAGCAGCCGTCGGTGGAGTGCCCCCTCGGTGATTTTTTCTGCATGGGGTGGAGCCGCTATGCCCAGTTATCTTCGCTGGCCGTATGCGTCAACCCCGGCAGTGCGTTCAACTGCTATTGGGAGATGCCTTTCCGCAGGCGTTGTCGCATCACCATCGAGAACCTGAACGAGGGGGAGAGCCTCTACTTTTTCTACCAGATCAACTACGTGATGACAGAGATTCCCGAAAACGCCGCCTATTTTCATGCCCAGTTCCGACGGTCTAACCCGTTGCCCTACAAGGAGGTGCATACCTTGGTGGACGGTATCGAGGGGCAAGGGCAGTATGTGGGCACGTACATGGCTTGGGGTGTGAATAACACGGGATGGTGGGGGGAGGGAGAGATCAAATTCTTCCTGGACGGCGACGAGAAGTTTCCCACCATCTGCGGCACGGGCACGGAGGATTATTTCGGTGGCTCTTATAACTTCGAGAACAAAGCGACAGGCCAGTATCAGGAGTATACAACGCCTTACGCCGGCATGCACCAGGTGATCCGGCCCGATGGCGTCTACAACTCTCAACAACGCTTCGGCCTGTACCGCTGGCACATCACCGACCCCATCCGCTTCGAGCGGGACCTGAGGGTAACCATTCAGGCCCTGGGCTGGCGGAGCGGCGGTCGCTATCTGCCGCTACAGGACGACATTGCTTCCGTCGCCTATTGGTACCAGCAACTTCCCACCGCGCCGTTCCCCGCGTTCCCCGGTCGGGACGGGCTCGAAGTGATCTGAACACGGGCAGGGCGACCTCGGTGCTTATTTTCCCCGGAAGATCCGGCGCAGCAGGTGGTAGGCCGGTTTCGGGGTGGCGGGAAACTCGATGACGGAATTGTTGGCGGGACAGGGGAAGCAGTCGTGTCCTTCCCATATGATGAATCCGCCGCAACGGGGGAACCGTGCCTTGCAGGCGGCGGCCGCGGTGGCATAGGCGTCGGCCTGGACCGCCTGGGTGTGCGCGATGTAGGCGGGCAATCCTTCCGCCTCGTCCATGTCGCCAAACTGGTCCTTCAGCCGGTCCCATTGGGTCCACCAGGAGGCCGTGTGCCGCCAATAGGGGGTGATCGGCGGCCAGACGGCTTCTTCGCCGCGGTAGCGCTGCATGGCTTCGAGGGATTGGGCGCCCGGCATGCCGGTCTCGGAGCGGAACAGGGCGTCGTCGTTCGCCCAGTAGGTTTTCCAGCCTTCCATGTCCGGAACGCCGGGCTGGCCCAGGCCCCAGGGGCCGTGTACATCGTGGTGCAGGCCCTTGCCCATGTTCTCCGGCAGGGCGTAGAAGGTGGGACCGCTGGAGGAAGTCGCCAGGAAGCGGCGGTCCGGGTCTTCCTCGGAAACCACGTCGGCCATGGCACGAATGGCGGGGTGGGTGGTGTCCACGGGCACCGTGTCCGTGTCGGTCAGTTCGTTGCCGCCGCACCACAGCAGCAGGGACGGGTGATGTGCCCGGCGGTGAATGTAGCTGCGGGCAATGTCGGTCAGCGTGGCAATCGCCTCCGGTGCGTCGGGCGGCAGGTTTTCAATTCCGGAGGACGACAGGGGAAACTCCTGCCACACCATGATACCGGCTTCATCGCACTGCCGGTAGAACCACTCTTTTTCCAGCAGGGCGCCGCCCCAGACGCGGATAATGGTGCAGCCCATGTCCCGGTAGAGATCGGTCAAGGCCCGGTAATCGGCTTCGTTCGCGTCGGCGTAATTCAGCTTGGGCGGGACCCAGTTGACGCCTTGAAGAAAGCAGGGCGTACCGTTCACCACGCAAATCCACGGCTCCGCGTCTTCCGGCGCACCTTCACAGGGACGCCATTCCACCCGTTTGAAGCCCACGCTCCGTTCTGTTTTCACCAGGACCGCGTCCGTTTCGTCCAGCATGCGCAATACAAGGCGGTAGGTCTTAGCTTCCCCCAGCCCGTTCGGCCACCATGGCGACACCGGGGCGGCCAGGTCGAGCGCCATGGTCTCCGACACGGGAATGCGCTTTGTGGCAACGGGAGAATCGCCATCCAGGAGTTCGGCCTCCAGGTGGTGCGCTCCGGCCGTTTCTTCCAGCGTCGCGGTCACCCGGACCCGGCCCGTGGCCAGGTCTTCGTCCAACGAGGCCAGTACCTTGTCCACCTGGAACCGGGCGGCCATCCCCGTTTCCAGGTGGAGCCGGTCCCAGATCCCGATGGCGACCATGCGCGGTGTCCAGTCCCAACTGTAGGTGTAGCGCGGCTTGAAAAAACGCGAGCGGGAACTGTAGCCGATTTGTCCCTGTTCCCGGGGCGGTTCGTCAAAGACAATGGCCAGGCGGTGGGGTTGGCCGTCCGTCACGGATTCGCCCAGGTTGAAGCGATGGGGCACGAGGGTTCCCTGGAAGGCCGCCACTTCCACGTTGTCCACCAGGATCCAGCCGCTGTAATCCAGCCCGTCCGCCGCCAGGACCACCGGGCCGCTTCCCGGCGCGCGGGAAGGCAGCTCCGCCTCGAAGAGCCAATGGCGATGTTCCGTCCATTCACAAGCCCGGCTTTGGAGCCCCACATTCCAGTTCGGCAGTAAGTCCTCGCGGCGCAGGTTCTCCTGCACCGAACCCGGCACCCGCGCGGGGATGGGTCCCACGTCGGCTTTCAGCGCACCGCCTGTTTCCCGGCTGCGCTCCAGCCGCCAGGCGAAAGGGCGCCATCCTTCCAGGGTCCAGTTCAATTTGGATAAGTCCAATACGGTCGATTCCTGCATGATGTTCTCCATGGTTGTCGCCTGTTTTTACAGGAATGCGCGTCCCTTGTCAATCCGCTGGACGGGGAACAGGACCTCTTGACCAGGGGCCCGGCTTCCGGTGGCTCTGAACGCGGCCGAGTGGACTGCTACGGATGACGATCCTCACCCCTCATCCGTGCAATCTTCGCAGTGGCCATAGAAGAAGAACTCGTGGTGCTCCAGGGTGAAACCGTCCGGCACGATTTCCGTCAGCCCCTCGGGGCAGCCCGCCACCTCGAACATACGGCCGCAGCTCCGGCAACTGAAATGGTGGTGGTGTTCCTTGCCCGCGCGTTCATACCGTTGGGCTTCCCCGGGCGCCTCCACGACGTGCAGCCAACCCGATTGCAGGAGCGCTTTCAGATTGCGATACACCGTGGCGATGCCCATGGAGGGCACCGTCCGTCGCGCCGCGTCCAGGATTTCCCGCGGTCCCAGGGGCCCGTTCGCCGCGTTAATCACTTCGCGTATGGCGCGCCGTTGCGCCGTGTCCCGCTCCAATGCTCCCACCCTCCCACCGAGGTAGCCAATCACGGCGTAGCGCTCCAACAGGCCCGGTATTCCTTCCCGCAACGATGATCCCGGTGAGCCGTGAACGGTTACCCGCCAAGTGGCGGCTGATAATGACAATCCGTTATCATTATAGAATGATTGAACTATGGTGTAAAGCCTGGGCGGGAGGGGGGCATAGGGGAAATGTCGCGCTGTTGGGCACCCTCCTCGCGATCCTTGGCGCGGGTTGTTCCGCGCCCGCCGTGGAGAAGGGCTTCGTGGCGAGTACCCCTCCCGTGGCCATGATTCTCCGCGAATTGGTGGGGGATCGTTGGCCGGTGGTAACCCTGCTGACGCCGGGTCAATCGCCCCACACCTACGCGCCCCGGCCTTCCGACGCGGCCCGCGCGGAAAAGGCGCCGGCCTTGTTCCATGTTTCGGACGATCTGGATGGTTGGGCGGCGGACTTGCCCGCGGGGAAGAACATTGCCCTGATCGGCCTCGTGCCCGCGTCATTCCTGCGCGGGGCCGATGGCCATGGCGGCATTAACCCTCATTTCTGGGGCGATCCGCGGGCCGTTCAGGCCATGCTGGGCCCGCTGGCGGGGGTTTTGGGCGACGCGGATCCCGGGGGTGCGGAAAACTACCGGGAGCGGGCGGAACGGTTTGCCGCGCAACTTGACGTGTTGGACGCGGAATTGCGGGACATCCTTCGGCCGGTCCGGGGCAAGGCGGTGATAGTCTTTCATCCTTCCTGGCGCTACTTCCTGGACCGCTACGGCATTCGGGTGGCGGGCATTGTCGAGCCCTTTCCGGGGAAGGAGGCCACCCCCAGGTACCTGGTGGAATTGGCGGCATCGGCCCGGAGGGAGGGCGTTAAAGCCGTTCTGACGGAGCCTCAATTGGCACGTCGCCCGGCGGAGGTGGTGGCGGAGGCGGCGGGCGTTCCGTGCCGCGAAATCGACCCCGTTGGCGGCGTTCCGGGCCGGGAAAGCTACGCCGAACTGCTTCGGTACAACGCACGAGTATTGCTGGAGGTGTTGCGATGAATTCCGTTGTGGAAGCCCGCCATATCCACGTGCGTTACGGCGCGGTGGAAGCGCTTCACGACATCACCTTCGGGGTGCCGGAGGGGGCCTTCGTTTCGATCATCGGTCCGAACGGGGCGGGCAAGACCACCCTGCTCTCGGTGCTGCTGGGCCTGGAGTCGCCCACCGCCGGGGAGGCCCGTCTCTTCAACCGGCCACCCCCGGCATTGCCGGCCGGCATGCTGGGCTATATTCCTCAATTAAAAACCATGGACCGTGCCTTTCCCGCGCTGGCCCTGGAACTCGTCGCCACGGGACTGCGCCGGTCGTGGCCCTGGCGGGTGCGTTTGGCCGAACGGGAGGCCTGCCTGGCCGCTATGGCGCGCACCCGCGTGGACCACCTCGCGGCACGGCCCGTGTCGGCCCTTTCGGGGGGCGAGTTGCAGCGGATCTACCTGGCGCGCTGCCTGGTGCGGAGGCCCCGCCTGCTTATTCTCGACGAACCGGCCGCAGGCATGGACGCCGCCGGCGAGGCGGATCTCTACCATCTGCTGTTGGATTATCAGCGTGAAAGCGGCGCCACGGTCATGATGATTACCCACGACTGGGAAGGCGCGCGGGTGCATGCCTCCCACGTGCTGCTTCTCAACCGAACCCTTCACGCCTTCGGTCCCCCGGCGGAAGCGGCGCGGGAAGACCGGCTGCTCGAAGTGTTTCACCACGCGGGCCACGTGGAAGTTTCCTCGGGGAGCGTCCACCATGCTTGAACCCTTCGCGTATCCTTTCATGCAACGCGCTCTCATGGGCGGGATCCTCGTGGGTTTCCTCGCCAGCTACTACGGTCCCTTCGTGGTGCAACGGCGTCTTTCCTTCCTGGGGAGTGGCCTGGCCCATGCGGCCTTTGGCGGCGTGGCCCTGGGCCTTTTCCTGGACATGCAACCGCTCTGGGTAGCCCTGCCTTTCACCGTGCTGGTGGCCGCCGCCATCGTGTGGGTGGGGCACCGGGGCCGCCTGGCGGAAGACACCACCATCGGCGTTTTCTTCGCCGTGTCCATGGCCCTGGGCGTGATCTTCCTGTCCCTGAGGCAGGGTTACACGAAAGACGCCTTTACCTATCTCTTCGGATCCATCCTGGCCGTGACGCCTGCCGACCTGTGGGTGACGGGGGCGGTGGCCCTGCTTACGTGCTGCACCTTCCCCCTGTGGGGCCGTTGGGCCTACGCCACCTTCGACCGCGGTCTTGCCCGCTCCGACCGGCTCGCCGTATTGCCCCACGATTACCTCCTGACCATCGCCGTGGCGGTGTCCGTCGTGGTTTCCATCAAGGTGGTGGGCATGGTGCTGGTGGCGGCCTTTCTCGTGCTTCCCGCCGCCGCCGCACGCATGTGGACCCGCAATTTCGCCGCCATGACCCTTGTGTCCATGGCCATCGGCACGGGCAGCGTAGCCGTCGGCCTGGTTGTCTCCTACCACGCCAACCTGCCCTGCGGACCGGTGATCATTCTCACCCAGGCCGCGGCCTTCGGTGCGGGCCTGGCCGTGCGGCGTCCCGCGCGTGGCTAAAACATACGGCCCATGCAATAGGCCAGGAAGGCCGCCAGGGGCAGGGTCACCACCCATGCGGCGATAATGGCGCCGACCATTTTCCAGTTTGCCGTGCCGGTCCACCGGCCGATGCCGAAGATGGCGCCCGTGGAAACGTGGGTCGTGGAAACGGGCGAACCCAGGAGCGAAGCGCCAATCACCAGGGAAGAGGACACGGCGTTCGCCAGCAGGCCCTGGCCGTGGTTCATGGTCGTGATGCGTTCGCCCAGCGTGCGGGCCAGGGCGCGGCTGTGCAGGAAGCCGCCCAGCGCCATGGCCGCGGCGACTATCATCAGAACACCCTTACCCGCCGGTCCCGCCAGGTAACCGGCGGCGAGCAGCAGGCCAAGCACCTTCGGCGTGTCGTTCAGGCCCCGCGCGAATCCCAGGGCGAAGGCCGACGTGAGGTGCAGCCCGTCGGCGATCTGTTGCGCCGAAACACCCAGCACGGCGCCGCTGTAGCGTTGGCCGCAATCGCCGGAGGGCGACACGGACAAAACCGGCACGGCCGTGTCCGTCATGCACACGCCCCCGGCGGTTTCCATGGCTGCACCGGGAGGGGCCGTGGCGCATACGCAACTGACGGCTTCAATCCCCAGAACTTTTCGCGTCCGGCCTGCCAGCGGGTAGAGCGCCATGGTGGAAAAGGCGGCCAGCAGGGGACTCATGAGCAAGGGCATGAAATAGGCGCGGCCCAGGTTCCCCCAAATCAACTCGCCCGGCGCCAGGGCGAGGCCGCCGCCCACGAGGCCGCCGATAAGGGCGTGCGTGGTGGATATGGGCATCCCCATGACGGTCGCCACCCCCACGGTGGCCGCCGCTCCCAACCCGACCGACACCAGGAAATGGGGGTCCGCCACGAGGGTATCCGGTACCAGCCCCTTCCCGCTGAACGCCTTGAGCAACGCCTCCGCCAGGAACACGGAGGCGATGGACCCGGTAATTTGGGCCGCCGTGGCAAGCCGCAACGCCCCCCGGTATCCCAGCGTGCGCGAGGCATATACCGTGCCGCACGCCTTGAAATTATCGTTGGCCCCATTGGCGTAGGCCAAGGCCACCGCCACCCCGAAAAGCAGAATCATTCCCATTGCCGTACTCCCGGTTTTCGTCCGCGTGTATCGTTACACCTTTCCTGCATTCAGGCCGGGGATGAGATGAAGTCGGGAACGGGTCGCGGAGGATGGCGCCAAACCGGTTTCCTGCAAGGCCGGGAAGTCTGCTATGGTGCGTGGCCTGTCGTGAGGACGGTTGTTTGTGACGTTAGAAGGGAAAGTACACCAGCATGAACCCTGTACCGGTATGGCGTTTTTGTCGTGCTGTTTCGTTCGCGGCAGCGCTGATTCCCCTTGGGACGGCCGTGGCGGAAGCGCCTTTGATCAAGGCGAAGCTCTATTGGGACCAGTCGGTGCTCCGGGCCGAACGGGACGAGGCCCTTTGGCTGTACGTGGAGGACCTTGGCGACGCGCGGCCCTCTCTGACGGTAGTGCTTAAAGTACCCGCGGGTGTTGAGCTGCTGAACAACGCGGCACGTGAGATTCCCGCGTCGGCCTGGAAACAACAGTTCGTTTACATCGGGGGACGCCGCAAGGTGCCCCCGGTTCTGGAACCTCATCCCGCCACGCGGATTTCCTGGCGCCTGCGAAGCGCGAAGCCACTGCGGGGCGCGGTGGAGGTAATGGTTTCCGGCGGGGGCGTGACGGTACGGGATAGGTTGCCCGCAAGATTCACGCAGGCCCTGGCGGTGGTACGGGCCAACCAGGTACCCGCGCCCCAAGCGGCGGATTCCGAGCGGCTCGTGGGGATGATCTATTGTCCCCTGTGGAAGCCGGGGGAACATTACGGCTGGCACATGATGGAACGGAGCATGCCGTGGCGGAAGCCGGCCCTGGGCTGGTACGACGAAAGCCTGCCGGAGGTCACCGACTGGGAAATCAAGTGGAACGTGGAGCACGGGGTGGACTTCTTCCTTTACTGCTGGTACCGGGCCTACGGCAACGAGGGCAAGCCTGTGGAGCAGATGCTCGGCCACGCCATTCATGACGGCCTGTTCAACGCCCGTTACGGCGACCGCGTCAGGTTCTGCATCATGTGGACCAACACGAAGTATTCCGGCATATCCTCCCTGGACGACCTGATGAACAACCTCCTGCCCTTCTGGATGGAGAACTACTTCAAGCGGCCCAACTACCTGGTCATCGACAACAAGCCCGTGCTGCCGGTCTATGACATTCGGCGCCTCATCAAGGATCTGGGAAGCACCGGAGCGGTGAAAGACGCCCTCGACCTCATGCGCGCGGCCTGCGTGAAGGAGGGATTCGACGGTCTGTGGATCACCGGCGAGTCCCGGCATTGGTGGCCGGATTACCTCGAAACCATGGCGGCCTGTGGTTTTGATGCCAGCTTCGCCTACTGCTGGAACAACGTGCCCGACGGCGCTTCCGACAAGACGGCCCACGACACCATCCTGTCCAACCTTACGAAACGGATGGAATGGAACCTCCTGCCCGACATCCCCACCGTGTCCGCCATGTGGGATCCCTCCTTGTGGACGCAATACACGCAGCGTGGCCCAAGCTCGGTTCGGTATCACATGAGTCCCGAAGGATTCCGGCGTGTCTGCGAGGATGTGAAAAGCCTGACGGACGCTTTGCCGAAAGACAGTCTCGCTCGCCGCGTGATCCTCGTGGACAACTGGAACGAATGGGGGGAGGGCCATTACCTGGCCCCCTGCCGTGAACACGGCTTCGCCTACCTGGATGTCCTTCGTGAAGTGTTCACGGACACGCCCCGGAAGCACATCGACCTGGTCCCCGAGGACGTTGGGCTGGGTCCCTACGAGACTGCCTACAACACCTGGCTCGAAAGGATAAAGAAAGGTGCCTCCGAGTAAGGCGTGCGCCCCGGTAACGCCCACACCCTTTTCTCGTTCCCACGGCCCTCCGTGGGAATGCCCTGCGCGGACGTCCCGTCCGCTCCGGGGTGGTACGGAGGATAAGCTTGATTCCCGCACGGTCTTCGGCAACATCCGCGACACATCTCATGGACCGTCCCCCTTTTGTCATCCCGAACGTTGGCGGGGGTGCGTCGGTTTCTGTTTCCGCGGAGGAAAGGGCTCGGATCGTCACGCTTCGGCGGGCGTCCGTGAGGGATCTCCGGTCGAGATTTCTCACGAACGCTTCGCCACGCCCACGCCGCGCGCCCTGTCGCCGCGTGACCGGGCACGTACCTGCCTTCCGCCAACGTTCGAAATGACAAGGGCGGGAGACATGGCCTGCCCATGCGTTGATCCGACCGGGGGCCGTCGGAAGAGGCGTTCCCACGGGGGACCCTGGGAACGCACGGCGCGGGAGGGAGGCTGTCCTCAGCCTCCGCGCCGCTTCGCGGTGCTTGAGGACAAGCCCCCTCCCGGTGTGCGCGGTGTTCCAACGCCGTGATTGGAAAAGGTCACCGGGGCGGTTGAAGGGCACGAACGTTGTGCAACCTGATTGATCCTAGATTTCTCACAAGCAAGCGCCACGCCGCCCGGCCTCGTGGGTTCCTGTTATAATACCGAGAGGCGCAATCCCCCTTGGGGCACTTGGAGACACCGGAATGCAACGCTTTGCCTTGGTCCTTCTCGTTTTGCTGCTAACCCTCAACGCCGCCGCCGAGTTCGCCGACTACGTCTTCGTGCCGCCCTCGGCCACAAAGGCGACCGAGGATCCCATTCCCCGGGCCGATGTGGCGGCGCTGCTGGAACGTGACTACCCGGTGGCGGTGTACGACGGTTTCGCAGGGCAAACGGAGCGGCTTAAGGCTTACGCCGACAAGCAGGGACCGTTCCAGGTGGCGGCGGGTTTCGACGTTCAGCTTGAGGCGAATGACCTGGTGGGCAGTCCTTTTTCCATGGCCGGCATCCGGGTTGCGTTGGGCGCGGTGCGCTCGGTGGAGGCACGGGCCATTCGTCTCCTGGTGGATCTTCTCGGTTTCGAGGCAACGGACGAATTGTGGGTCATTGACCCGAGCGGTCCCCGGGCCTTCGGCCCTTTCACCGGCGACGATGCCGAGGGAGACGGCACGTGGCTGCCCACGATCCAGGGCGACACGGCGGTGCTCATGCTGCGGTCGCCCGGTGGCACCGTGCCGCCGCTGCGCGTAATGACGGTATCGCATTTCTTCACGGCGGTCCCCACGCTCAAGTATGACCTGTGCCCCATCCCCGCCGCCTGCGAGTCCGACACCACGGTACAGGAGGTGTCCACCGGTATTGGCCGTATCGTGCTGCCCGCCGCGGGCGGCGGCCAGTTTCTTTGCTCGGGCGCGCTCGTCAACAATGCCACGACGGCGGAACACGAACCCCTCTTTATCTTCGCCAACCACTGCGTGGACGGCATTAACGTGGTGGCCTCGGGCATTGAAGTCTTCTGGGACTACCGGTCCTCGGCGTGCAGCGCGGACTCCATGACCACCACGCCTTCCCTCACGGAGGTGCCGCGAAGCATGGGTGCCCTTATCCTGGCGGAGGATTCCACCATCGACGGCGAGCTCATCGAGTTGCGCCACGTGCCGGTGGGTACGCTGGGCCGCGCGTGGCTGGGATGGGATACGCGGACGCCGGTGGCGGACGACCGGGTCATGGGTATCCACCATCCCCAGGGCACCGACATGAAACTGGCCGCCGGTCATGTCACCGACGTGGATCAGTCCTACACGGCGAGCCGCACCTACGAGCACGTGACGCGGGTGCTGTGGGACGAAGGTGTCACGGAGGGCGGCTCGTCCGGTTCGCCCCTGCTCTACCGTGATTTCAACTACCGTATCCTGGGTATGCTCTCCGGCGGCGCGGTGCATCACTGCGCCACGCCGGAAACGAACTTCGATTTCTTCTCCTCTTTCCGGCATTTCTTTTCCCTGTATGGCGGTTTCCTGAAGGACGGTCCAACAACGGAGCAAATGGCTTCGGTGCTTGTGAGCAATTGGGATGATATGGATACCAACGTCGACGGCGAACTCAGTTTCGAGGAAAGCACGGCAAACCTGTCGTCCATGACGAACGCCCTGTTCCAGGCCCTGGACCTGAATGGCAATGGCGGTATTTCCCTGTCGGAGGCGCAGGGCGTTCCCGACCCGGGCGGCCCGGATTGTCACGCCGGGGCCAACCCGCGCGCGCCGCGCACGGATTGGGCCGTACTCTTACTGGCCGTGGCGGCCCTCACCTTCGCTTCTTATCGTCGCACCGCATCGAGGGCCGACGCGCGCTGATGGGAAGGAATCCACGAAAGGGACATCCCTCGTGGCGCATGGCCGTCGTCACGAACACGCCGCCCAACACCTATTCGGGCGGCCGGTACAGCGCGCTCATGCTGGCGGAAGCCCTGGCGATGGGCGGGCACGAGGTCCATTTCATCACGGATCACGAACCTATCTTCCTGGCCGACTTGGCGGTGTTGCCCGCGCACGACCAGGTCCAACTCGACTACACGCCCGACTTCCGCTCCAACCTGCCCGAGGGCGACTTTGACGTTGTCTTCCTGGTGCCGGGCACGAACATGCGCGGATTCTACCGCCGTACCAAGCACTTCGCGTTTTCACGGGGCGCACGGTTGGCGCTCATCAATTTCGAGTCGGGCAACTGGTTCAACGCGGTGTGCCCTTTCCCCCGTGACCTGGCGCAATGGGATGCCTGGCGGAACACGGCCCGCTATTGCAGTCTCATCCTTTCCATCAGCCGGGAGGGCGACCGGTGGGCGCGGGACTTCTACACGGATACGCCCCGGGGCGCCCGTTTTGATTATGCCTGGCCCGCCATCAACACGGTGGCGGCGGACGCCGTGCCGGACGTGCCCAGGGAGAAGCGGATTCTCCTCTTCGCGCGCTTCGCGCAGGCGGCCCACAAGGGGGGCAACCACCTCGACGATCTGCTCTGTGAAGCGATGGGCGGCCACACGCTGGTCATGATTGTCGGCGCGGGCGGCGTGCCAGACCGTTTCCTCGAACCTTTCCGCAAGCGGGCGGATACGTTCGGCATCACCATCGAAATCAAGAGCCGCCTGAGCGACCGCGAAAAGTTCGCCGAAATGAAGCGGGCGCGGCTCATGCTGTTTCCCTCCTTTTTCGAGGGCTACGGCTATCCCCCGCTGGAAGCGCAGTACTGCAACACACCCTGCGTGGCCTTCGATCTGCCTGTCCTCCGGGAGACGAGCGGTGATTTTCCGTACTATGCAACCCATGGCGATTGGAATGATTTCCGCACCAGGATCGAGGAAGCCCTCCAGGCGGACACTACGTCGCCGGGTCTGCGCGAGAACGCACGCCGGGTGGCTTCCCCGGAATCGTTGTCCCAACGCATGGACGCCGTGCTGGAAGCCGCCATGGCCGCGCCCGCGGCGGGCGGCGCGAAACGCCTGATGCTGATCACCGCCCTCGGGCTGTGGGACCGCGTGAATCCCCACGAACTGCGCAAGGCCGTCGCGTGGGTGAAACGCCTGCCCCACCGCGCCCGGTCTTTCATTCGCCACCAGGTACTGGAACGCCCCCCGCGCAAACCCGGCCGGCACCACGGCGTCTTCTGCTACTATCCCCCCTTCGACACGGCGGAAGAACTGACGAGCCATTACCATCGCGCCTGCTGGTACCTTCCCCGCGTGGAGAAGGCCTGCGAGCGGGTTCATCTTTTCCATACCCTCTCCGGCGCCGCGCCCGGCCCGAACGCGCGGCCCACGTACATGGCGGCCTCCCCTTCATCCACGGACCACATCGTGGTGGCACGGGGCCGTTGGGCCAACCTGTGGCGGCTCATGCGGTGTCGCGTCATCCTGCTGTGGAAACCCCGTCCCGGCGACAAACTGCTGGGCATCGCCTATCGCCTGCTGGGCGCGCGCGTGGTGAATATCGCCACGGACGACCCCGAGGCCAAGGAGTACGGTGAATACGCCCGGCTCATCTGGCGGCACGGCTTCACCATGAACCAGCAGCGCAAAATGCTCTACGACAGCCGCCGCGTTTTCGAGCAGGCCGCGCGCGAGGTTCGTGGGCAGGGCTATCCCCGGGCCGCCGTGTTCGGCACGGGGCCGTCCCTCGAGACCGCGATGGACTTTGACTTCGCGGAGTGCCTGACCATCGTGTGCAATTCCATCGTGCAGAACGAGGCCCTGCTCCAACACCTCCAGCCGCGCTTCCTCTGCGCCGGCGACGTGGTGAGCCACCTCGGCGTGTCCGCCTATGCGGCGAAGTTCCGGGAAGACCTGTTGCGGGCCGTCGATCAACACGGCCTCTACTTCGTTACCACGGCGAGCTTCGGGGCGCTGTTGCTTTTCCACTATCCCCAACTCCGGGACCGGTGCATCCTCATCGACCAGCGATTTACGGGACCGAACTTCGATTTCGAGAAACGGTTTTCCGCGCCCATGCTCGACAGCACCCTCAACATTCACATGCTGCCCCTCGCGGCCACCTTCGCCGACTAAATCTGGGTGCTCGGCTGCGACGGCAAAAGCGAAACTCGGGACAACGAGGACTTCTGGGCCCACGCGAGGAAGGCGCAATACGATGAACTGGTGGATTCGGGCCATCGGTGTCATCCCACCTTCGACCGCAACCGCCAGAAGACCACCTACCAGCGCTTCCTCGATTCCGTGGAGGAAACGGTGACCACCGGTGAGCGGAAGCACGGGAAGGTCTACCGGAGTCTTCAGCCCTCGAACATCCCCGCCCTCAAGCCGCGCGCCCTCTCGCCGGAGCGTCTCGCGGAAGCGGGGCTGGAGCCGCCTTACCCCGTGCGGTCCCTCGCCATGCTACTGCCCCGCAACACCGGCCCGGTCTCCGAACCCGCCGCCGCCACCGCGGACCTGCCGCCCAAGGCCGGCATCAGTCGTTGCGAGGTGGACGGCGACGGTCTTCTCGTGGTGTCCGGCTTTGTTCTTTCCACCACGCCGGTAACCCGGGTCGACGTGAAGATTGATGGCAAAGTCATCGGCGAAGCCGTGGGGGGGGGCTACCATGCGGGCGCCGCCAGGGAGCACGCGGCCCACGGCGACGGGTGGTGTGGCTACGAGTTTGCAGCCACTGTGGGGCGAACCTATCTGCGGGGTGTCATGGTGCGCTTTGAAGCCTTTGGGGCCGACGGCCCACTGGTCAGTACGCAGCGCGCCATCAAATACCCGTAGCCACGACCCTCGCGCGGAACCACTCGCCCCGTGCCGGTTCTCTCTATGGGTGGAGACCATAAACGTTGCATTCTTCCACGAAAAACAGCACTATACGGGGTAATAAGGCCAACGACAAGGGAGAATATGACCATGGCGGGAACAAAGAAACTTCGCGTGGGTATTATCGGCGCCGGGGCCATTGCCCAGGGGTGTCATATGCCGGGGTATGCAAAAGATGACCGGGCGGAGTTGGTGGCCTTCGCGGAGCCAACGGTCGCACGGCACAAGGAGGTGAAAGCCGGCTTTGGTGATCTGGCCGCTTATAGAGATTATGGAAAGATGCTCAAGGAAGAGTCGTTGGACGTGGTGAGCGTGTGTACGCCCAACAGGTTCCACGCGGCGGCGGCGATTGCGGCGTTGAAGGCGGGGTGCCATGTGCTTTGCGATAAGCCCATGGCGGTGAACCTGCGCGAGGCGGATCGTATGATTGCGACCGCGAAGGAAGCGCGGAAAAAACTGATGGTGGGCTTCACCCACCGCTTCATGTCGGGGCCGGGAAAGTGCAAGGAATTACTGAAAAAACGCCGCCTGGGCAAGCCCTTCATGATTCGCGTGCGCTTCGCCCATGGTGGGCCCCATCCCGGCTGGGCCAAGGATCCCAAGACCTTCTATGATCCTGAAATCGCCACGGGCGGCGCCATGCTGGACATGGGCATCCATGCCATCGACCTGTGCCTTTGGCTCTTTGGCCCCATCGTGAGCATCAGCGCGAAGACGGCCACCCTGGCCAAGAGGATTGCCGTGGACGACAATGCGGTGATGTTGCTGGAGTTCAAGTCCGGCGCGCTGGGGTATATCGAGGCGGGTTGGACCAGCAAGCCGGGTTTCACCGGGCTGGAGCTTTACGGTACGGAAGGCTCCGTTATCTGCGACTACATGAGCACCATGAAACTCTGCGGCGGTCGGGCTTCGGCGGGGGCGGACAGCGTGACGGAGTGGACCACGCTTGACGAAACGCCTTCGGCGGGTGGTTGGGACACGGAAATCGGACACTGGCTCGATGTGGTGACTGGAAAGAAAAAGTTGATGATCGACGGCCGGGCCGGGCGCGACGCCGTTGAAGTGGCTTTGGCCGCCTATAAGTCGAGCAAGACAGGCAAGCGGATACAGGTTACGGGATAAGGAAAGGTAAAACGCCATGAAAGTAGGCATCATCACGGCATCGCTCCTCATGGAAACAAAGGATGCCCTCCGTAAGGCAAAGGAAATGGGCGCACACGGCGTGCAGCTTTGGGTGGCCGACAACGACCTTGACCCGAGCCGACTCAGCCAGAGCGGGCGGCAGGATTTGCTGACCTTCATGGACGGGCTGGGCCTCGAATGTTCGGCCCTGTGCGGTGACATCGGCGGTTTCGCCAATCCGAAGACGGTGGATGAGAACGTGACGCGCACCAAGGCCATGTTTGACCTGTGCGTGGATCTCAAGACGCCCATTCTCACCACCCATGTGGGCGCTTTGCCCGAGGATAAATCATCCAAGGCCTATGCCGACCTTCTCGCCGCCGTGCGGGAGGTGGCCGAATATGCCGCTGATCGAGGCTGCTGTTTTGCCAACGAGACCGGCCTTGAATCCGGTCCCGGCCTCGCCCGCTTTCTGGATGAAGTGGGCAGTGAAGGCGCCAAGGTGAACTTCGACCCCGCGAACCTTTGCATGAACGGCCTTGATCTGCTGGAAGCGGTGGGCGCTTTGGGTGACCGAATCGTCCACACCCACGCCAAGGACGGCATCTTTGATTCCGCCAAGACGGGTTTCAAGGAGGTGCCCCTGGGTGAGGGCGACGTGAATTTCCCGGTTTATCTGAAGGCCCTGCGCGATACCGGATTCGATGGATACCTCACCATCGAGCGCGAATGCGGCAATGACCCGGTGGGCGACATTGCCGCCGCCATTACTTTCCTCAAGGCACAGGAAGGCGTTGAATCGTAGGGGTGGCGGGAAAAAATCGTAACGGCCCTGGAGTGCCGGCAATGGTGACCGTTCACGGGGAGCGCGACCTGGGTGGATCCCGTGGATGGTTACGGCGGATTGTTGTCGTCTCCTGCCGTGAAGTTCTGTACAAGTGAGCACGAGTACGTGTTCGCCCCTCCCTTCCGTCATTCCCGCGCACGCGGGAATCCACGGAAGGATTCAAGGTGCTGCCCCGTATCATGGGTTTCCGTGTTCGCGGGCTGCTTTTCTTCGGACCCACGCTTCTCCGTGGAGACGAAAACCTGGTTCCGGCTGCGGTGGGTTGGGGGGATGAGCCAAGGCCCGCCTTATGTCGTGCCGGTCTTTCGTCTTGGGTTCACCCTGCGGCGCTCCTACTCTGCGTCCAACACCTCCCGTACCTTGCGCAACAAGGCATCACGACGGTAAGGCTTTTGGATGAGTGCAAGCCCTTCGTCGAGGACAAAGTTGGTGTGAATGGCGTTCATGCTGTAGCCGCTGGCGAAGAGGACGCGGATTTCGGGGTGCGTCGCCCGGATGCGCTCGAACACCGCCCGGCCGCCCAGCTTGGGCATCATCACATCCAGCAGTGCCAGGTCGATCTCATCGGCATGGTTGTTGAAAACCTCCAGCGCTTCCTGTCCGTCCGAAGCGGTAAGTACGGTGTACCCCACCTGTTCCAGGAAGACCCGGGACAGTCTGCGGACGGTCGCTTCGTCCTCGGCCAACAGGATGGTCTCGCCGCCGCCGCGCACCGGCCCCTCAATCTTATCGCCCACGGTAACAGCGGTGCGCTCCGCCAGGGGCAGGTAGATCTTGAAAGTCGTGCCTTTACCCACCTCGCTGTAAACCTGGATCATGCCGTTATGCTGTTTGACCAGCCCGTATACCATGGAGAGTCCTAGGCCCGTGCCTTCTCCCACGTCCTTGGTGCTGAAGAAAGGTTCGAAGATGTTGGCCAGCGTGGCCTTGTCCATGCCGCATCCCGAATCGGTTACGCTCAGCAGCACGAATCGCCCCGGTTTGGCCTCGGCGTGGTCTCGACAATAGTTTTCGTCGATTCGCACGTTTTCAGTCTCGATGGTGATTGTTCCGCCCTCGGGCATGGCGTCACGGGCGTTGACGCAGAGATTCATGAGGATTTGCTCGATTTGCCCCGGGTCGGCGCGGACGATTCCGAGGTCATGACCGGCGATGAAATCCAGCGCAATGTGCTCGCCGATAACGCGTCGGATCATTTTCAGCAAGTCGGCGACCACCTCGTTAAGGTTAATATCCGACATGTCGAGTACCTGTCGGCGGCTGAAGGCCAGTAGCTGACGCACCAGGGTCTTGGCGCGGTTGCCTGCATGCAGTATTTCCAT
>JAJRTN010000131.1 GCA_024278275.1 Candidatus Hydrogenedentota bacterium | reverse complement strand
GCAGATACCGAAGGCTCTCAAAGGACTATGAGCAATTGACCGAGAACAGCGAAGCCATGGTGCTCATCGCCATGATAAACCTCATGAGCAAAAGGTTACCCCTCCCCAAGGCATAGGGCCTTTGCAAACACCCTCTGAGAGGGTGTTTCAGCGCCTTTGGCGCTGGAGGCGGGTACGGAATTCACAGCAGTATCCGAAGAATAAACATAAAGCGTTCAGTCCAACGAGGTTTCTCGGTCGGCAAGCGACCGAAAAACCATAATTCGTTCACGGGACGATCTTTTGGATTCTGTCAAGGAAGCCAAGTAAGCAAAGGGACTGACACAAGCGAAGCGAGGCACGAGCCGTTGCGCGATAGCGAAAGTACTCTTTTGCGAAAGCGTGGACAGGTCTGTCCCACTGTTTGCGTACCCCGCATGAAGCCACGGATTCTATTGGCGTTTCAGGCCGTGAACGGTTACCCAAAATGCACTCCTCGAGGATTGACTCCCAAGGCAGAAGTACGGTCCAACCGGATGCCCCGTGAGTTCTTGATGCAGGATCCCGAAGTGAGTATCATCTGATCGCGTATCGACGAGATTTCAGCCCGGTCGGAAGAGGCTGCAATTTCAGGGCTGGTTGAGTGCCATTCGCGAAAAGGTGATTTTCAGCGAGCCCGCCACATGTTCCCGCATGTTGCGGTTCCATTAGCTGCAACATACGAAATACTGGGACCGAACGCGGTCCTACGGATGGCGCGTAAAGAAATTCTCGATTTTGCAAATGCCGCTGAGTGAGCCTGGCGCAGCCGGCGATACCGCGCTATGGTTTTCTTGCCGGTGAATTGCGAGGTGTCGCGTGCCAAGGCACCCTCGGCAATGCCGCCTCGGCCGTCGATTCGGTAGGGCTTTCTTCTTGCGGAAGAAGAAAAATGATCGGCCTTTGTGGCTTTTTTTTGGAGGGGCTTCGGGCCCGGGCTAAGGAACAGACGCTAATTCCAACCTAGGAGGAATAGACATGGGTGACACGGGAAAGAAAGATAAAGGCAAAAGAGAACAGCAGAAAAAGGCCATGCTTACTTCAAAGGAAAAACGCAAAGCGAAGAAAGAAAAAAAGAATCCCAAATCACCCATTGGCGCTGATTGATCCGGACGCAAGTCCGCCGCCGTGCCCGACCTGACTGGAATCCCGCCCGCCTTCGAGGCCGTTCCCCAGGGCGAAGGCTGGGTCCTCCTGACTTGGGGAAAAACCGCCGATTGTGCATGCGGCGATGGTTTCGCGGGAGCGGGTGGAGCGTGAAGTGAGAAGATTGAATTGGGAATTGGGAACGGACCGGTGTGCGATGTGAGCGGTTGCCGCTCTCATCTATCGCCCGCATGGATGGCTCAGACGGGTTCGTGAAGAACGGTGGGGTGGCCCGCAGCCTCCGGCGGCGGTCAATGTCCCTTCTGGCTCGTGTTCCTCTTTGAACCCCGTCATGGCAGGGCGACAAAGTCATAGGCGGGAACCGTGACCGTTTCCTCGGTAATGCCATCGCCTGGCCCGCGTGTCCGGATGGTCACTTCGTGGGCCTCGGCGTCCTGGTTCACCACGATGTTGCCGGTCACGTTGATGCGTTCGCTGTGGTCGCCGAGGTAGCGGCTGAAGTGGCGGGGCAGGGGATGGGGGATGCGGAGCAGCACCCCGCATTGTTCCGCGATGCCCGCGATGATGGCTTCCCCGAAGGCGTTGTTGGGGTTCGAGGAGGAGGCCTTGCCCCAGGGATCGCCCTCGTCGGCGGAGGGATCGACGGAACCACCCAGGTTGGGCGGATCGCGGTCCGGGTCGTAGGCGCAGGCGTAGAGCAGACGGTTGGCGAGAAAGAGGAAGCGGCCGGACTGACCGAGCAGGGGCCGTCCGCCGAGGGTGACCCATGCGTTCACCGGGGACACCTCCGTAAGCCCCAAGTCGGCGGGAAGGGTCGTTCCCGCCAGGCGGGGTTCCACCTGGCGACGCAGCGCGGGGGGGCATGCCTCCGCGAGGGCGGGCCTTCCGCCCGCCACCTTGCCGTACCGCAGCGTGATTCCGCCGATGGTCCGCGCGGTCTTCGCCTGGCCGCCGTCGCCGTATTGCATTACGCCGCCGGTGAGCAGCACCCACGCGTCGCTGTCGCGCAGGGTATTCCACATGGCGCGGTCGAGATACCACGCGTCGGGCACGACGATGAGCCTGTACTTCGCCAGGTCCTCCGGTCCCAACCGCGAAAGCCGGGTGATGGGGATGCGGTCATAGGCCATGCCGTACATGCGAAGCACCACTTCGTAAAGGTTGATGTCGGTGACGGTGTTGCCCGCGTCGGGGTAGGAGGCCGTGGGATAGGTCATCTGAATGTAGGCCACCTCGGGCGCCACGGGGACAACTTGGGTATCCCGAACGCGGCGGATGTACGGCGCGAAGCGGTCCTCCCACTGCTGAAATCCCACCTTCGCCGCGTGACCCTCGGGCCACGCGGCGTAGTTCCTGTCCGCGTAGTCCAGGCTGAGTTGGCAGCCGATGGCCTGCTGGCCCTCCGCACCCTTCCGCGCAATGAGGGGGAGGTAGTAGTCGCGGTAATCCTCGAAGCGGTCGCATTTGTAGCGGATGCCCATGGTTTCGCCGATGGCGCGGGGTTGGTCATAAGTGGTGCCCCAGGGGAAGCACATCTCGTTCACCGCGAAGTCCGCGCCCGGCACTTCGCTCAAGGCGAGTTGGAACATGTGGCCGTTGTAGATCTCCTGCCATGCGCCGATGGCGATACCGTTGGGCTCGCGGTGGCGCAGGTGGGCGTTCAATTCCCCCCAAACATTCGCGAGGTACTCGAAGCGAAAGCGCTGGAGCAGAACATATTTGTAGGTTTCGTCCGCCGTGGGCAGCTTGGCGAGGGATACCTCCCCCCGGCTGATGCGCCAGCGGTTGAACTTCTCCAGCAGGTAGGGCGAATAGCCGCTGTTGAAGGAAGCATAGCCCCCCTCGCCATAGATCCCCCACGTGGGCGCCAGGCCGATGATGTCGGCGCAGCCCATGTAATGGTCCAGGAGCTTTTCCGCGTGCCGCCGCACGTACCCCATGGCGGCGTCCCAGCAGGGGTCGATGCGGTCCGGCAGGCGCGTGCCGTCCTCGTTTTGAAGGTAGAACCTGCCCGGCGGCAGACCGGTCCACAGAAGCCAACCCAGGACCACCTTCATCCCCCGCGCCCGGGCCTTCCTGATGAGTTCCTCGCCATGGCTGTAGTCCAGCGGCTTGCCCGGCCCTGGGTACGCCGGGGCGATCTTGGTGAAGAGGGTGTCATACCCCGCGGCCACCGCGTCGTCCAAATCCTGATCGGTGTAGCCCGTCATGGGCATCCAAAGCATGTGATTCCGGAAGGGGCGCGTGTCGGGCAGCGCGGTCCGCCCCTGCCGCAGCCGGATCGTGGTGGTGTCTTCCTCATCCCCCGCCTGCGCCGTCAGTTGGTACACCCCGTCGGGTAGCGCCGACGTGTCGCAATAGGCCACCGCCCGCCGTTCATCGGCGGAGAACGTTTTTTCCGAAGACCATGCGGTCTTTCCGTCCGGCGTGATGAGCGTGAAGGTCACCGTCTCCGGCGGTGTCGCGTCACGCCAATAGGCCACCGCGGCGAAGGTGCCCGCAATGGGGTCGAGCGGCGGAGAAAGGGCCAGGTTGTGGCCGGTTGCCGCGCAACACAGGGTGATTAGGAAGGAAAACATGGGTACCACCTTTCGCGATTCCTGCGGCACCTCCCACGAGGGCCGTCGGCCTGTCATCCGCTGCCGGAGAGTATACCCCAACGTGGCCCGAATCCATCGGCACACGTTGGGGTGAATCGACACGGGGCGGAGTGTGGGTAATTAGGGCTATCGTTTTCCACGTTACGGGGGCCGCCGTCATTCTTCTACGCCAGCATGCGGGATTCCGAGTGGGGCACTCCGACCGAAGGCCTTGCCCGCCACCTGGGCCCCGGAAGCCACGCGGACCATATCAGGTACACGAAAAGCTCCCTCTTTGCCATCAATTCCTCTCCCATCGTTTTGCGCTGAAACACTCGGAGCTTTCTTGGTGAAAAAAACCTCCTTTGACCCTATTCCCGGGGCGATGCTATACTTTGCGCGGTTTACAAGCCCCGTTTTCACCATGACTTAGGAGCGCCCCTGCGCACGACTGAAAAGCTCGAAAAATAAGAGGACCGTCCTGTCTTCACTTTTTCAAAAGAGCACTTTCGGTGCCTTGCTTCGCTTGGTACCGTCTCCTTTTTCCTGATTTAGCCGGTTTTCCTTCCTTTGCCGCACGTCAACCTTCCGCCAGGATCCCATGCGACCGCAAGCCTTTATCCAGACCTATGGCTGTCAGATGAACGAGCATGACAGCAACCAGATGCGGAACGTGCTCGCCGCGGAGGGCTATGCCTTCACGGACAAACCGGAAAGGGCCGCCCTCATCGTGGTGAACACCTGTTCGGTTCGGGGCAACCCGGAGAACAAGGTCTACAGCTTCCTCGGAACACTTCGCGATCTGAAACGGCAAAAGCCCGATCTCGTTGTGGCGGTGGCGGGCTGCGTGGCCCAGCAGGAAGGCGAGAACATTCTCCGTCGAGAGAAATCGGTGGACCTGGTTTTCGGGCCGGACAACCTTTTCCGTCTCCCCGAGATGGTACGAGCAGCGCGGGAGGGGAAGCGCCTGTGTGAGACGGGCTGGATGCCCCGGCAGCGAAAAATCCAGAACTTTATTCCCGAGGAATGGGCCGAGCGGGGCCATGTGGACGGGGTGAAGGCATACATCGCCATCACCAAGGGCTGCAACAACATGTGTACCTACTGCATCGTGCCCCACACGCGGGGGCGGGAGGTATCGCGGGAATCGAAGAACATCCTCCGCGAGGCGCGCAGCCTGGTGGACCGGGGGGCGAAGGAGATCTGGCTTTTGGGCCAGAACGTCAATTCCTACCGGGCCTCGAAAGATTACCGTTTCCACGCGCTGCTGGATGAATTGTCGCGGGTTGATGGCCTGGAGCGCATCCGCTTCACCTCGCCCCATCCCAAGGACTGGGACAACACCCTCACCGACCTGATGGCCGAGCGCGCGAATATCTGCAACCACCTGCACCTGCCCTTCCAGGCCGGGTCGGATCGGGTGCTCCACGCCATGCGGCGCAATCACACGCTGGAGGAGTATCTTGCCAAGATCGAATACCTCCAGCGCAGGATTCCCGGTATCGCATTGACGACGGACCTCATCGTAGGATTTCCCGGCGAGACGGAGGAAGACTTCGAGCGTACCCTTTTCGCCCTGGAGACGGTCCGCTTCAGCCAGGTCTTCGCTTTCAAGTATTCTCCCCGTCCCGGCACCGCCGCCGCGCAAATCGAGGATGATGTGCCACGGGGGGAGAAGGAAGAGCGCCTGGCGCGGGTGCTTGATCTGCAATCACAAATTACTGAAGAGCAGATGACCGAACAGCGGGACACCGTCCAGCGGGTCCTCATTGACGGCGCCCATCCGCGCCAGCGGGGCGCCATGGATGGCCGTACCGACGGCTATCGTCCCATTTCAGTGACGGATGACACCCTGGAAATCGGCGATCTCGTGGATGTTCGGGTCACCGGGCATCGCGGGCACTGGCTCCAGGGCGAGGTGGTCCGGGAATCGGCGAGGGCTTAGCCGGCGAGCGTCCAAATCCCGTTCGTCCTGACCAGGCTGAAGCGCGTGACCGTACCGGCTTCATGGCGCACGGCCTGCTTTCCAATGGTGAGCACGGCGGCGGTCGCGCCTTCAACGACCACGCGCCCCGTGGCGCCGGAATCCTTGTCCTCAAGGCCCGTGGCATCCACCGTTACCGCGCCGTCGGATGCCAGTTCAATCTGCCCGAAGGCACAAAGGATGCGCGCCGAGTTGACGTCCAGGGTGCAGCGTACTTCTCCCCGGCGCGCGCCATCGTGACGGGTCGAGGTCGTGACCGCGCCGGCGTACACGTGGGCGCCCAAGTCTTCTCCGGCGACGGTTACCGGGCGCGATGCTGTCGCGGGATTGCGGTCCCGCACCAGCAACACCTTTCCTGAGTCCGAGACATGGGCCACCACGGTGGGGGATGTTGATAGCCGGGTCTTCACGCCCGCCTCGTCCAACATGTCCCCATAGAACACGGCCATTGCCTCCGTGTCGAAGGTTGTATTGAGCCGTCCCCCCGACAGCTCCGGGTCCATGGAGTACATCCACGAAAGGCCCAGGGGGAACCCGAGATGGTAAACCCGTGAGCCATTGCTACGGGTATGAACCGTGCCCCGTACGGCGTCGCCCTCGGTGAGGAAAGGCCGCGTGGTGGACCCTTCTCCCACCCGCAGGTCCTGTACGGGCGTTTCTTGCAGGTTGACCCCGAGCGTTTCACCCGAAGACAGGGTCCACGTTCGTTCACCGGTCAACGTCTCCGACGGCCCGGGTTCGACCGTGCCCAGAACACGCCGCACTTCCCCGGGCAGCGCTTCCATGGGGTTGAAATAACGGTCGCGCAAGGTGACCGGTCCCACGCAGAGCACCCGGCCCGGCCGGGCGTCCAGCCATTGTTAGAGCATGGGCCACAAGCGGGGCGCATCCGCGATGGGGCCATTCATCGGCACGGCCCGAAGGGTCAGCGGGAATTGCTGGGGTATGAAGATCACGTCGTACTGATCGAGGTTGATGGCCTGATGAGCCGCTCCGAAGGTAACCGTGTCCGTCGTGGCGAGATCGAAGGCCCGGTGGGTCATGGCCAGGACACTCGAGAGCGCCTGGAAATTGTTGACGGCCGCCTCCTTTATCAGCGAGTGCAGCGTGATCCCGTTGGAGAGGATCAGCACCTTGGCATCCCGTGACCGGCTGAAGGTGTCCCGCGCCAACGCCGCGGACAATTCGCGCAGGGTTCGCGTCACGGCGTGCTCGTGGAGTTCCAGTCGCTCCACCGTGGCGCCCACCAGGCCGCTCCAATCCCAGAGATTCGCCATGGCGGAGCCGGAGCCGAAATTGTCGAGGAGGAGCATGGAGACCCAGCGGTTCTCGTCCGTTTCGGGGATGACCCTGGTGGGGGCCTCCGGGCTGTTGCTCTCCAGCCCGAAACCGCCCTCGCCCATGCCAAAGGCCCCTGCGCGCCCCACCTGCTGGTAGGTCCAGGGCCGGTAGGGCGCGACGGTCTGGTAGAGTTCCTTCACCGTTTCGTGGAGCGGTACCTTCAGGTCATCGGTCTTGACCGCGTCCGTGTACCCCCCGCCCAGGAGCTGCACATCGCATTCCAGCGCCCCGTGGTCCCACGGCGCGAAGAAGGGATGCCATACGGGCACGTCGTCCCAGGCGGCACTGTGGAAGAAAAGGTGATGGGGGTCCACCGCGCGGATGGCGGCCATGAATTCGTTCAACCGGGTGGTGTAGATCCAGTCCTTGAAGTAGGCGAAATCCACCCACACGGGGTCGAAGGGCACATTCAGCCAATAGGGGAAATGTTTCTCCCGGCCCGGCCCGGTGTCGTCCCTGGCCCGCTCGACATGGGGGAGGGGGGCGTCTTGCAGGCTCCGAAGGTCCGAAAAGGCGGTCGCCACGTAGGGATAACGTGGCACGCCTTGCGCGTCATGGGTGGGCCGGCTTCGGTCGTAGCCGTATCCCCAGTCCCGGCGAAGGGCCTCCACGCTGCCGTGGCGCTTCCCGAGGTAGGCCTGAAAGAGCGCGATTAATTGGGGATCGCGGTCTTCGACGAGGGAAGGAATATCCACCATGACCGGCCCGTCCGGATTCAGGTATTGCCGCCCGCGATCATTCCAGGGGGAAAGATGAAACGTTTCGCCCTCGATGAGGTAGCCCAGGATTTCCCGCCGGTCTCGGTAGTGCGTCAGGATCTTGGTCCAGTCGGTGATGATGCTCCGCCAGGTTTCCTCGTGCAGCATGGCGGTCATCTGCTCCGAATGCTCGTACTTGCGGGGGAGGCTCCACGTGTCCATGATCATGGGCACCACGTAGAGATCTTCTGCGGCGGCACAATCCAGCAGGTAATCAAAGACCTCGTACATATACGTGAAGGGGCCGATACCCGCCTGCCTTACTGTATCGAGACGTGCCAGGAAATCGGCGCGGGCCTGTTCGGCATCGGCAATGCCGGTGAAAGGTTCCTCGATGCGCCGCCATTCACCCTTGGGATTGAGGAACATGCCCGTGCCCACGCGCATGTAAATAGCCCGCAGTCCCATGGCCCGCATCTGGCGGAAATCCTCGCGGATTCGCGGGAGATCGAAGGCCGGCACCTGGATGGGACCGGCGTTCATGCCCGGCCTTCCGGGTTGGCACTGCACATAGGTCACGCAGGGCAGGGCGAAGGTGCCGGCATCGTTTCTGAAGAGCCCGGTTTCGGCATCGACGGTTGCGTACCCGGACTCATCCGCGGCGGCGGCCATGGAGAGGAGCGTCGGAACAAGGAAAAAGCACACCAGGTAGCGCATGGGATCCTCTTTTCAACGTGAATGCACCCACGGTTTTTTTCGTTTCCATGGTTCCCCGAGGGAATCCACGACGCGGGCGTCCCGCCCGCATCCGCGGATTCACCGGTGTCCACGGATTCATTCCTTCTTGTCGAGGCTTTTCACCTGGATGTCTTTGAACCGTACTTCCATGGGCGGTCCCGCGTGAAGCTGGAAGGCGAAGACGCCTTTCTTCGCACCGTCGGGGTCCACGATGTCGCACGTGGTGCGTCCGTTAAGGATGAGTTTCACATGGTCCCCACGGCAGATGATTTCGTACTGGTTCCATTCGCCCTGTTTCGCGGCCTCGTGATTGGCCTTCTTTACCTCCGGCGAGAGGGCCTTGAAGTATTCCATGATACCCCGGCCACCTTCCTCGTAGAGCATGCCGAAATAGGTTTGCTCCGCCATGTCCGCCTGGTAACCCGTCACCACGTAGTCCGGGCGCTGCCTGCTCCGGAACTGGATACCGCTGTTGTGGTTGATGAGCTTCACCTTGGCGCGGAAAATGAAATCGCCGTATTCCTGCTCCGTGGCCAGAAAGGTGTTATGCGTCAGCCTGACCTTTGCCGTGGACCCGACCACCTCTCCATTTTCCACCCGCCACAAACGGGGGTCGCCATGCCAGCCCGTCAGGTCTTTTCCATTGAAGAGACTAACGAAGCCCTCGTCCTTTTCCCCGGCCAGGGTAGGGGGCAAAGTCACGGCCAGGAACCCGGCCACGGCACAGCATAAGGCAGCGGTTAGCAACAGGCGACGGCAGGGCGCGATCATGGTTTCATTCCTCCGGGTGCGATTGGTGGATTGGTTTCCACAGGGTAGCACTTGGGAACGGCTGGGGCAATGCTTGAGGTGGTGGACCCAGTAGACCCAGTGGACGGGGGGTGTATCCTGCTCGTCCACGATGTCTACTGCGTCCGTTCCCGCCATGCGCTTGCGACAATACCGGTTTTCAGGGTCTAATAGGATCGAAGCGACGCCGGAACTCACCGCAAGAAAGGCCCACCATGCGATGGATTACCCTCTTACTTAGTATCACCGCGATCACGCTGCCGAACGTGGTTTGGGCAAGTGACGGCCAAAAGGAACCGGTAATGGACGGCTTTAATCACAGCGAATGGCGTTTCCACGGAGAACTGGGGCGGCGTATCGAGGCGAACGTGACAAACTGGCTGCTTCGCGCGCCCGACACCAATCCGGGCATGTTGGAGATTCTTCGGCGGCGCGACCGCCGCAAGCCCTACCCCGAGCATATCCCCTGGGCGGGCGAGTTTCCCGGCAAGTACCTCATTTCCGCCGTGCAGGCCTGCCGTATGAGCGAAAATCCCGATCTGCGCGCCTACGTGGCGGCCTTTGTGAAAGAACTCATCGCCGCACAGGCGGAAGACGGCTATCTCGGCCCGTGGCCGAAGGATGAGCGGCTTCTCGGGCACTGGGATCTTTGGGGACACTACCACTGCATACTGGGGCTTCTGGCGTGGCATGACCTCACCGGTGACGAGGCCGCCCTGACCGCGGCCACCCGTGCCGGGGATGGCATCGCGGCCGTTTATGGGGAAGGCGGCAAGCGGCCCATCGACGCGGGTACGCAGGAAACCAACCTGGCCGTGCTCCATGGATTGGGCGAGCTATACCGCCGGACGGGAAAGGAAGCTTATCTCACGGTCATGCGCCGTATCGTGGAGGATATGCCGCGGGCCGGCGACTGGTTGCGGCTGGGGGCGAAGGGCGTGCCCTACTACCAGTTACCGGGCAACGGTCCACGATGGGAGAGCATCCACACGGTCCAGGGCCTCATCGAACTGTACTACATCACCGGTGAATCACAATACGCCGACGCCGCGCGGAATCTGTGGAAGAGCCTTCGTGATTTCGACCGCCATCCCTCCGGCGCTTTTTCCACCCACGAGCGGGCCTACGGCACGGTCTACGAGCCGGGCGCCATCGAGACCTGCTGCTCCGTGGCGTGGGAAGCCTTCAGCGTGGACATGCTCCGCCTGACCGGCGACCCCACGGTGGCCGACGAAATTGAACTGACCACCTGGAACCAGGTGCTCGCCGCGCAACATCCCTCGGGAAGCTGGTGGACCTACAACACGCCCCTCGACGGCGTGCGGCTGCCGTCGTTCCACGAGATCAGCTTCCAGGTGCGGCCGGGAACGCCCGAACTGAACTGCTGTTCCGTCAATGCCCCGCGCGGGCTGGGGATGCTCGCGGAATGGGCCGTCATGGAACAGCCGAGTGGCGCGGTCGCCGTTAATTTCTACGGTCCCGGTATCTTCTCCCTGCAACGTGCTTCCGGCGCGAAACTGACCATCACCCAGGATACGGCCTATCCCGTGGACGGTGTGATCAGGCTCACGGTGACCCCTGAAACGGCGGACCGATTCACCTTGCGGTTGCGCATCCCCGCATGGTCGAAGAAAACGCGGGCCGTGGTGAACGGCGAGACCTTGGCCGCCGTGCCGGGAACCTACCTCGATGTGGACCGCGCCTGGCAGCCGGGCGACAGGGTTGAGCTGAGCCTTGACATGACGCCCCGCCACTGGCTTGCCAGGCGAAGCGTCACGGCCGGGCGGCCCTTTATGCCGGACCGCTCCTGCTGGCCTTCGATGCCTACTTCAACACTGTCGAAACGACCGCGTTACCGCCCATCGACCTCGAAACCATGAAACTGCGTCCGAGCAAGGCGGCGGAGGGAAAGGGCGTCGGCCACTTCGCGCCCCTTGGTTTATGGACCTGCCAAACGGCGGACGGCAGGGAAATCACCCTTTGCGACTTCGCCAGCGCCGGCGCTCACGGCACGGATTACGTTGCCTGGCTGCCCATGGCCAACGTGCCGCCCCTGCCCGTCGTACTCATGTCGCCCGGGGAAAAGGCCACGGGAGTGCCCGGCCCCATCCTTTTTTCCTGGGACAACTTCGGCTTGTCGGGTCTCACCCACGAGCTGATTGTTGCACGGGACGCGGATCTCAACGACGTGGTGCTTTCCTGGGCCGTGGGAAACGCCCGCCAGGCATCCGTCACCCGGCCCCTGGCGGAGGGCGCGTACTATTGGGCGGTCCGATCCGGCAGGGGGGAGCAGACCGTAATGAACCAAGGCGGCCCGCGCGCGTTTCGAGTTGACGCCGCCGCGGGCAGGCCCTTCTTCTCCCTTGGCGAACACAGTCTCATGGCCGCCTCGCGACTGCACGGCAACGGCGCGCTCCGCCACGGTGTTCTCGATCACGAACAGGCGCTCACGCCCGCGGAAGGGCATGGGGGAGAGGCGGGGGGCGCGGTGGCCTTCAACGGCATTGACAGCGAACTCCGTTTCAGCCTGCCCTTTTTTCCCGAAGAGGACTACGCCTTCACCGGTTGGGTACGGCCCGGCGACCTGACCTCCGCCGGGTTCCAGCAGGTCTTTTCCGCCTGGTGCCAGGGCGGTGACGACCCCCTTCGCGTGACCATCGAGAAAGGTGCCATCTCCGCGCGCATCGAGGCAGCCACGGGCTACGTCCACACCCCCTTTGTGCCGCTTGAAGCGGATACATGGGTTCACGTGGCGGCCGTGAAGCAGGGCGAGACCTTAACCCTTTACCTGGATGGCCTTCCCGCCGGAACGGTGCCCGCCCCGGCCCGCGTGGTTTCCGGCAGCCGTCACATCGGTTTCGGCTTCAATCCCATGCTCCCCGAGGGCGAGCATTTCCGGGGACGCCTGGAAGATGTTGCGTTTTTCGCCGAGGCACTCACGGCGGAGCAGGTGGCCGAGAAGGTGGCCGAGAAGGCCGAGAAGGATTGACAAAACGGCTGCCTTGTGCTCCAACGGATGTAGTGGGCGTGTGAGGGGTGTGGACATGGAGAACTTAAGACCGGCTCAGCGTGGTGTCGGAAAGGTTGTTCTTCCTTTCTTCTTTTCTTCCTTTCTTCGTGTGCCAAGCCGTCCGTTCACACCACGGAACTCGCGAAAACCCTCGCCGTGTTCCCTGCGAACTGGGAAATTGGCACCTTGCGCCAAGGGCGCGTCAACGCAGAGTTTTCCCTATCCAATAAGGGTCCACTCCCGTTCCGCCCCAAGGTGTCCCTATCCTGCGGAAGCTGTCTTCGCGTTATCCGGTTCCCGAATCGCATCGCACCCGGTGAATCGGGAACGCTGGAACTCGAGTTCAACAGCACGGGTCTCACAGGCGAGGTGACACGCTTCTGTTCCATCGTTGATTCCGAAGGGGGTTCCGATTCACACAGGATCACAATCCACGCAACCGTGCTTCCACCCGCCGACACAATCTCTTTCGACCCGGCCTATGTTGATTTTGGAGTAGTTCCGACGGGGCAAATCCGCCGGGCGAAAATTGTTGTCTCGGGGGGTGAGTCCTCTTCCATTGAGGGATTGAAATGCGTCAATCCGCCACCGAACATGGGCATGACGCTTAACATGGTCGAGGCATCATCGAACGAAGGGTTCATTGTCCTTGATTACCTGTCGCAAGGCGGACGAGTAATGCATCGCGAGTTGTTATTTCAAAATGCCAGGGGTGAAACACTCAAGAGCTCCGTCGTTGTTACAGGCCGGTCGAAAGGCCGCGTTCGTGCCGAACCCGGGGAGATCCTGATTCGTGGGGATGACACACTGGACACATTCTCCACCGTGGTGCGTTTGCGTGCGGACAATGCGTTGGCTGGCACGTTTCATGTATTGAACCGGGACGAGATTGCCCGGGCCGGTTTTTCTTTTGACCGTTCCGAAGGAAAAGAGGGAAACATTGCCTTGGAATTAAGGCGAGAAGCCCACGGACGCGCTGGGGCACCGGCGCGGGAAGGAAAGATGGTGTCCCTGCTCCTCGGCTTCGAGGAAAAGGACATGAAGGAGCTGGTGGAAATACCGGTGTTCTTTATGCGAGGCAGCGGTTAATGCCGGTAAGAACATGAGAAACACACGAAAGGGAGGTTTCACGATGCAACGTTCAATATGGCTCAACAAGCAGACTGTGTTGCTTGTCCTTCTCACTGTGTGGGTTGCCCCGGTGAGTTCACACGCGCAGGATCAGTGCGGGGGCATCCAGGGGGGAACAATCCAGATATCAGGGAACATAGGCAAAGTTGCCAATGCTAACGCGCCCACCGGCTGGGAATACCACACGCCCATCGGAGGTGAAAGCAATTGGAGTGCCGTGGATTGGGAGGACAAGGATTGGGCATACGGCCTTTGCTGGTGGGACGGTCCGGCAACACACGAATGGTCGTCGACAAACGGAGCGATCCAGAACTTCGGGAGTGCCACCAGTGGCACGACCACCGCGAAAGCCAGCGACACGCCCGTGGGCTCCTATGGGCAGAACGTCGAATACGTCAAGCACAAAATGACCGACTACAACACGTACTATGACGACCCCGATCTCATCCTGGATCGTGCGATTCGCGTGGTGACACCAAGCAGCGAAACGCAAGATTCCAACGCGACAACCTGCCAAGCCGTAATGGGACTACCATACGGCTGCGCTCGCGTCTATGTCGCTGAACTTCGATCACTCTCCGAACTGTACTTTCAGGCGTTGGACTGGGACCATTGCCAGGTGAGAGAGGTGGCTAACAGCTTCGAAAACCTGGTGGATGGATGTGACTTTGATCCAAAAGCCAGTATCAATACAGGAGGAGTATGGTCTGTGTCTGACAATACTTGGGGGCCTACCTTGGCAACCGGAGATTTCGTTTCCATTTGCCATAGTGCCGATGTCTTTGTGGCCTTCTATTGTGTAACCCACTATAATTTGACATGGGAGATAAGTTCCGATAATTCCACCTGGGTGGCTTTTCATAAACCACTGTACACGTTCACTATTGCTCCCCCCGGCGGAGGCACGATAAGTACGTGTGTCGCCACCCGCAATTCTGGTGAGTGGCCACCATTCTAGTTTCGAAGTCGATTTCAGCAGCGTCGGGTCTGTTACGAATAAGGTGACACCACGGAGATTCTGGAGATGTTATACGCGCAGGATTTGAAAAGCATTGTTTCGATGATCACGGCTCTCGCCTTTTTCGTGCTCCCAACCATACCTACATCCGCGACAGCGGAGGAACTGGCTCCGGGAGGGGGGGCATCGACCGTCTTCTCTCTGGACGTAACCGACACGTCATTGGGTGGATTGGCCAATAGTCTACAAAGAAGATTTCAGGCATGCATCTGCACCGAAGAGTTGCCTTTGTCTCCCGACGACATTGTTACCGCAGCCGACATACTTGAAGTGACGAAAGATCGACCGCCCGAGGAGTTGACGAAGCGAGAGCAGCTTCTGCTGAAAACCGCGAAGGAGATGTTGGATCAGGGACACACCCCCGCCATCACCATCGACTCGAAAAGGTATCGTTTCACGGGAAAGTTCAAGGCCTCCAGCTTTCCAAAACTGTTGGACCAATTGCTCATGGAAAGCCCTTACCATTGGTACGAAGAGAACGGTACTTTCGTTGTCTTCCCCAGAATAGGAAGTCGTTTGAGTTTCCCCGTAACACTGAACCTGCGAAATCCGTCCATAACGAATGTCCTCAAGGCACTGGTCAAGGAACAGCCAGAGGATCACGTCCTGACTGATCACGGAACTGTTATGATGGTGGGAGCAACCCCTCCGGAATATTTTCAGATCTTTCATGAGCTCCTCAAGAAACCTCTTCCAGTATCGCTTGTATTTGACAAGGAACCGGCAATGGATGTTCTGAACCGTTTGGTGGAAGCGACCGGTGGGGAAGTCTACTGGCACGTCACCTCCCGTGGGGAAATCCACATGAAGCCAATGCCGGCGTTCAGGCAACGTCTAATGGATGCAGCCATTGCGCTTCGTGACGCCAATCGGTAGAGTCGCGCACGAAATGGCGGAGCATCAACGGAAAAGGACATCATGCTTGGAAATCCAAGAATAAGAATACCGGCTTGTTTTTCCATGAATCGTCTTTTTGGACGGTCGTTGTCGTTGGCGCTGGTGGCCGTTATGGCCATGGAGATGCTCTGGGCCAAGGAAGACCCGGCGCGGGATCCCGGGACCGATGCCACGCGCGTTCCCATTGAACTATTCGTTCGGTTCGATTGCCCCTACAGTTTGAAAGCGTTCCTCGAAGTGGAACGTGTCATGGAACGAACGGAACGGGTGGAGGTGCATGTCTTTTTTCTGGTTGCGGCGGGGCGGTCAGTCAGGCCCGAGTTGGGGATGGCTCAATTCTATGGGAATAACCGGCCCTCTTCGGTTTTGCTGTCGCTGGTGGCCACAACGATTGAAAAGCTCTACCCGGACCAATTGATGCGCTTCGTCGAGTTGGGCTTGCGCAATCCTGATTCACCGTGGCGCACACACGTCCGCCAACTAGGGATTCCGGTGGAGACGATTGCCGAGTTCCTTGATTCCGAAGCCGCCTTTTCGTGGTTCGGGAAAAACGTGAGTGCCGCACGGGACTTGCGTATTACGGTGTCGCCGACGGTTATTATTGGCGAACATCGTCTTGAGGGGGCGGCATTCGGCGAACTCGATCTTCGCTACCGGCTGTGCGAAGCATCGGAAGCAACCCTTGGCACGAAACTCTGCGGCGACCTCCCGGAATGTCTGGATGGTGCCGATTGCCCTCCCATCCCGGGCATGACCGTTTTTTGCGCGGACGGCGGGTGTCAGGCGGTTCTTGAAGCGCCGTTCCTGGTGCGAATTCTGACTTCGACACTCATTGACCCGGAACACCTGCGCCCTTCAATAGAGCGCCTTGAGCAGATATTCCCTTCCGCCTCTTTCGATATGGTGCCCCTGGAGACCCTGGACGGCAAGGCACTGTTTGAGGAATATGGTCCACCGTCCTTGCCACTGTTTGTGTTTCCCGGCAATATGGCGGCGTACAAAGGCTTCGACAGCGTGAAGGATTTTCATCCCGTCCGGGGAAACCGCCCTGCCTCGGGACGGCAAGCGAGCCCGAAGGCCTACACGCTGGCGGGCTGCTTGATCCCGCACCCCTTGCGCACCTACGGATTCTTGGCCGAGGATGAAACGGGCCACATGCAGTACGTTCTCACGCGGGATATGCGAGCCACCGCACTCCAGGGAATCGGCGCATTGGATCAGGCCGAAGCGCTCTACCTGGAGCACTTGGGCGAAAACCCGACCGATGCCCGGGCGCATACGAACCTCGCATTGCTGTACCTCGAAAGGGGGGACTTCGACAAAGCGTTTCAATCTGTCGGGAAAGCAATCCTGTCCAATCCAGACTATGAAAACGCCTATCGCGTACTTTCTCTCATTGCGGAGAAACGGGGCGATACCGATTCACAAATGTACGCAAACCTTGAGGCGGCCCTGCATTCCCTGAAGAAGGAACACTACCGGACGGCCGCCGTGCAACTCGAACGCATCATGGACGCGGGATGTCGGTTGCCCGTGGCCATTCATGGATTGTGCCGCGCATATAGAGCACTGGGCGCCTATGCCAAGACTATCGACCTGTTGGAGCGTTTGGAGACGACCCGCTCGGACGCAACGCTGTTGAGCATTCAGGGAAACGCTTATCTTCATCTCGGAAAGCACGCGCGGGCCGCCGAGGTCTTTTCGGCGGCTCTCCAGCTTGACTCTCAATCGGAGCGGTCCGTAATCGGCCTGGCCCAAGCGCTTATTGGTGAGAGTGACCTTGAACGCGCGGATGGGGCCTTGCGCAAGTACTTGGCAGCCCACCGGTCACTCCGCGCGGCGTCAAAGCGCGCCGAAACCTTGTGGGCACTTGGGCGCTACAAAGATATCTTCCCGTTGTTTCAGGGTTACCGTGACGAAGCACGGGTAACCGAAGCGTATGCCCTGCACTATTTCACCGGACGCGCATTGCTCGAAAGCGGTGAGCGGGAAAGAGCACTTGAAGTACTTTACCCGTGTCTGGGCATGGGCGTTCGGGACCCGGAGTTTCTGTTCAACCTGGCGCGCGTATTCACGAAAGCGGGTGACTCGGATGCCGCCGCCTCGGTGATGGAGCAGTTGCTGAAAATACGGCCCGCCGATGCGAGGGGCCATGCGTATCTGGCGGAAATCTATTGTCAACTGACTCCCAAGCGGATAAGAGATTCAGCATTACAGGCCAAACTCGCAAGACAATTCGGGTTATCGAGAACTATGGCTGTCACCACGGCAGAATAGCCATTCCGTAGGTGTAAGCCACCGTCAGGCTCCCCGGCCCTCGTATTCGAGCGTCTCGCCCTCGCGCGGGCGATGAGGGGCGCGCCGCAGGAATCGCTGAAGACGTTGACCGTGGTGCGCATCGTGTCCGGGGGGGCGATCCATCACAAGGCTCAGTCCCTTGCCTTCCAAGGGCCAGGCCAGGTTAATGATGATGGCGATCCTTTACATGCGACACACCTGGAGCGGAGACGGGACTGTCCCCGTTTCCCCCTGCGTGGGCCGTGTCCGTCCTCTCAACCTTACTGTTCCAGGCTTGCTCTTGGGAACGAGCCCAGCACCTTCAGGTTTCGGGAGATCTCCGACACCTCCTCGATCACGTCCTGGACCCGTTGTTCCTCGATGTGCCCCAACAGGTCGATGAAAAAGACATATTCCCAAGCTTTTTGCTGGGAGGGGCGGGACTCGATGCGGGTCAGACTGATATCGGCCTTGGCGAAGGGAAGCAAAAGGTTGTAGAGCGCCCCGGGCTTGTCCTTCACGGAAATCAGCAGGCTGGTTTTGTCGTCGCCCGTGGGTTTTACCATTTGACGGCCGATGACAATGAATCGCGTGTAATTGTGCGCGGCGTCCTCGATCCGCTCGGCCAGGATGTTCAGGTTATAGGTTTCCGCCGCCAGGCGGCTCGCGATGGCGGCGGCTCCTTTCTCGTGGCTCGCACGCCGCGCGGCCTGGGCCGTACTCGAAGTCTCGATCAGTTCGGCCCGTGGCAGGTTGGCGTTGAGCCAGTTCCGGCACTGGAGCAGGGCGTTGTCCTTGGAATAGACCCGCTCCACCGACTCCAGCGTGCTGTTGGAAAGCAGGTTCTGGGTGATATGCAGCATCACCTCGTTGATGACCTTGAGGTCGGACGCGATGAAACGGTCCAGCGTGTCGCTCACCGATCCCCCCATGGAGCTTTCCACGGGGACAATGCCGTAGTCGATTCGGCCCCGCTCCACCTCCGTGAAAATGTCGCCAAAGGACGGCAGGGGATGGTAGTCGGCGCCCTGGCCGAAAACGCGCAGGGCCGCCATGTGGCTGAAAGTGTCGCGGGGACCGAGAAAGGCCACGCTCGTGGGTTTCTCCAGTGCCCGGATGGCACTGATGACTTCGCGGTAGATGGCGCGCACGGCCCCGTTGTCCAGGGGACCCTCGTTGGTTCGGGCGAGTTTCTCGAAGACCGCCTTCTCGCGCTCGGGCACGTAGAAAGGCGCGTCGCTTTCCCGTTTCAGTTCCCCGATGTGTTGGGCACAGCGGGCGCGTTCATTGAGCAACCCCAGCACTTGACGGTCGATTTCGTCAATCCGTTGGCGTAAGTGGTCCAGCGTCACGGTTGTTTCCCCTCCAGGATTTCCAGGGGCGCCTGGCTCAGCATGAGCATGGCCGTGCGCCCCGTCTTGAAACGGATTCGGGCCTTCATGGTCTTTCCCGAGCCCGTAGTATACATGACGTAGCCCGGACCGAACTTGGCGTGCCGCACGCGCGTGCCCGTCTTAATCCGCTCCGTATCCACGGCCGGGGCGGCTTGAGGCCGTTTGGGCTTGGCCGGCGACGGTCCTGTTCGGACCTCTTCCAGCTGGTCCGAACCAATCTCATCCAGGAAACGGGATAGGCGGCGTTCGTCGTGGGTTCGTCCGTAGATCGTGCGTGACGCGGCCGCGGTAAGGGTGAGCGTTTTTCGGGCGCGGGTCATGGCGACGTAACACAGACGCCGTTCCTCTTCAATTTCGGTATGGGAATCGAAGTCGACGCCGAAGGGCAATAGGCCTTCCTCCAGCCCGGCCAGGTAAACATGATCGAACTCAAGGCCCTTGGCGCTGTGACAGGTCATCAGGGTCACCACCGCCTCCCCGGGGTCCCAGTCGTCCACGTCGGTCATGAGGGAAAGATCCTGGAGAAAGGCCGCCAGGTTGCCCCCGGCCTGCCGGTCGAAATCGGCGCAACCGGCCACGAAATCATCGACCACCTCGATGCGCGTCTTGGCGTCCTTTTCGTCGTCTCGCTTTACGTGGGAGCGGTAGTCGAGCTTGTCCAGCAAGGCCTCCACCACCACCTCCACCGGCTCCGTGCGTGCCCGCAGGGCCAGGTCGTCGATGATGCGTACCAGCTTCGAGGCCGACGCACGGGCCCGCGCGCCCAGGGTTTCATCCCCGTCAATTTCCCGCAACACGTCCATCAGGCAGACATGGCGCAGTTTCGCGTAGTCTTCAATGCGCTGGAGGGAGACCCCGCCGATTCCGCGGGCGGGCACGTTGATGATACGGCGCAGGGATTCGTCATCCCGGGGGTTCACCAGGAGGCGGAGGTAGGCGAGGATGTCCTTCACTTCTTTGCGGCTGTAATACTTGATCCCGCCGATAACGATGTAGGCCTGCCCCTTCATGCGAAGCGCCCGCTCGATAGTGCGTGCCTGGATGTTGGTCCGGTACAGTACGGCCGTTTCCTGGGGCGGTAAGCCACGCTTGGCCATGTCGTTCGCGATGAAGCCCGCCTCGTCGTCGCCGTCTTCCCCCAGGAAGAAACGCACACGATCGCCCTTTTCCTGGGCCGTCCACAGGTTTTTCCCCAGGCGGTTGACGTTGTTGCGGACGACCCGGTTGGCCGCGTCGAGGATGGGCTTCGTGCTGCGGTAATTCTGTTCCAGCCGGATGACCGTGGCCTCGGGAAAATCGCGGGAAAAATCCAGGATATTGTTGATGTCGGCCCCGCGCCAGGAATAGATGCCCTGGTCCTCGTCACCCACGGCGAAGATATTGCCATGGCCTTCGCTGAGCAGACGCGCCACCACGTACTGCGCCCGGTTGGTGTCCTGGTACTCGTCGATCATCACGTGGCGATAGCGCCGCTGGTAGCGCTCGCGCACGTCCGGGTGTTCCTGCAGGAGCCGGGCGGTAAGCACGAGGAGATCGTCGAAATCCACCGCCGAGATACGGAACAAGGTCTCGTGGTATTGATGCCACAGCCTGGTCAGGGTGGGTTCCCGCTCCTTGTCCTCCGGGCCGGGCGCCTTCACCTGTTGCTTCAGTTGGCTGATCCAATTCAGTGTCTCTCGCGGCGTGCCGGCGTCATGCCCGCCGGGCAATTCCCGCACCAGTCGCTTCATGAGGTTTACCTGGTCCGTCGCGTCGAACACGGTGAATTGCCGGGGACGGCCCAGGCGTTCCATGTCGCGGCGCAGGACGTACAGGCCGAAGGAGTGGAAGGTGCCCACCCAGGCCCCGACCCGATCCACGCCGAGACGCTTCGCCAGCCGGGTGCGCATTTCGCCCGCCGCCCGGTTGGTGAAGGTCATGGCCAGGAGGTGGCGCTGATCGATACCCCGCTCCTCGATCAGCCAGGCCAGCCGTTCGATGATGACCCGCGTCTTGCCGCTCCCGGCCCCCGCGAGAACCAGTGTGGGACCGTCCGGCGCGGTGACGGCGGCCCGCTGTTGTTCGTTCAGTGTGATCATGGTGCTTTTGTTTTCGGCGGAAAGAAACGTGGTCACAATTGGGCCCGTTCTTTCTCGATCATTTCACGGCCGCGGGGGTCGAGTTCTCTTTCCTCCAGCAGCAATTCGTACTCACGGCGGGCCTCGTCCAGGCGGCCGTCCCGCGCCAGGCAACGCGCCAGCGCCCACCTGACCTCCAGGTTTTTCGGCAATTCCTTCCGTGTGCGCTGCAACAGCGCGGCGGCTTCGGCCTGCCGTCCCATTTTCACCAGTACATCGGCCCACTGAACCGCCAGCGGCCCCCGGCTGTCATCCTTCAGGCAGCTATCGGCTTTCCGGAAAAGGCGGTCGGCATCATCGAGGTGATTCAGGTGTGCGTGGGCCATGGCAAGGTCGAGAAAAGAAGCGCATACGGATTTGCTGTCCGGCGCCTTGCTTGCCGCCCCGTCCAGCATTCCCAGGGCCCACCCGAACGCTTCCGAGGCGGTCGTGCCTGCCGTCGCACGGTAGGTGCGCAAAGCGCCCAGCAACACGAAAGAGGCCTTGGGCAAGGCGTCCCAACCACGGCGCAGTACGGCATCCACCGCCGCCACCTGGGGTAACGGTGTCTTGCCCCGGTCTTTCAGGGTGTCGCAGCTTTCCATGATGGACGCAGCCAATGCCCCCGTCATCTGGTGACGTTGAGCGAAACGGGCATAGTTGGCCCACACCTCCGCCCGTTCCGGTTGTAAGGCCGCGGCTGCGCGGTAGATGCGGCTTGCCCCGTCCAGGTCCCGGTAGCCCGATTCCAGAACACTGGCCAGGTAGAGGCGCGTGTCCACCAGCACGGAAACCGGCACGTCCTTTTCCTCTTCGAGGCGGGATACCTGGTCCTCAAGGGCCTTGCGCAAGCGGTCGAAACGCCTGGATTCCGCGGCAAAGGCCAAAAATGGCGGCCACGTTTCCGTGCGACTCAGGTCGGTCTGGGCCGCCCGTACAAAGGCTTCTTCCACGCCATCCGTGTCCCCCAGGGCCATGCGAACACGCGCCACCAGTTCATGGAGTTCCGCCTGGTTTTCCGCGCCCAGTTGAATGGCCCGCGTGAGTTGCCGTTCCGCCAGCTTCCATTGGAGCCGCGCCTCACGGCGGCCTTCCGGCGTGTCCACCGAATCCAGCACGGTGGCCCGCGTGGCCGTGATACGACCGAGAAAGTCCCGGGCCATGGGGTGCATGGGGCAGATGTCCAACACCCGGCGCGCATGGCTCGACGCTTCCTCCAAGTACCGGAGCGGCGCCTCAATGTCCGACGGATGCTCTTCGAAAGCACGAATGGCGCGTTGCAGTTCCAGGTGCGCCAGGGGCAGGTGGGTGGGGAGATGGTGAGGATCGAGCGCCAGGGCCTGTTCATACCTCGCCCGGGCCTGGTCGGCATCCCCGTTCAACAGGGCGATACGGCCTCGCTCCCGGGCGATGACCGGGTTCCATGGCGCCAGGGCCTGGGCCCGTGCCAGGATACGGTCGGCCCTTTGGGGCCGGCCCTCCATCCTGATTCCCTCGCACAGGGCCACTTTGCCCGCATAGGCGCTGGATTCGAGGAGTGCCCCCGCCAGCAACAGTGCCATGGCCGCCCACCGGAGCGTTCTTCCGGCTCCCGTGCTCGTTTGGGTGGCTTGTTCACCGGGAGGACTCCACAGCCCGTCCAGCACACCCATGAGAAGAAACAGGATACTGGCGGAGACGGGAACCCGCACGTTGAACCCGAACAGGCCGTCTACCAGGAAGGCGCAGAACAGCGCGGCCAGGGCATACCCCAGCCGCCGCCGTTCCGGGTTTCCCTGAAACGCCATGATCAGCCCGTAACACATGCCCAGCACCAGGATGGCCAGGTAAAAGCCCGCGGCGGGGAGGCCCGCGTCGATGGCCGTCTCCAGAATATCGTTGTGAACATGGTCGTTCTTGCGGAATTCCTGGGCGAACCACTCCTGCTCGAAGCGGGTCCAATAGGCTGGATAGGTAAACTTGTAGACCCCGGGACCATGCCCCAGCAGCGGCGCGTCCAGCACCATGTCGGAGGCGCTTACGTAGGACTGGTAGCGAAGCAGCAGCGACGTGTCAAGGGGGAAATAGCGGCCCGTGCGGGCGTGGCTCCATTCCATGACCCCGGCGAGGCCGCCCACGGCCACCAGTCCTAATAGCAGCAGGGTTGTCACCATGCCGGCAACGGGCCGGCGGAAACGGCGGCCTACCGTCGCGGCCAGGATCAGCAGCACCGTGGCCGCGGCCAAGGCCACCAAACCCGCGCGCTGGTGTGTGGCATGTAGATGAAAGGCGTAATAAATCGTCAGCCAAAGGCCAAAAAGCCAGGCATAGGAGGACCGCTTCCGCGAGCCGCCCTCTTTCGAGCGCTTGCGGTCCGCGAAGCCCTGCCAGGCCAGGTAGAGGGCCATGGTGATGGTGAGGATGAGGGTGTCCGCCGCGAAGTTGGGGTTTCCAAAGGTGGCGGGAAGACCGGTATAGACATCGGTGTCCCGTCCCACCCAGGGGAAGGGGTCCATGCCGGCGGCCTGCATGAATCCATAGGTGGAGGAGAGGGCCATGGCGGCGCAAATCGTCCAGAACAGTCGCCGCACCTGGGCGGGCGTATGGTAAACCTGGCTGGCCGTGAAGTAGAGGGCCGCCAGGGAGCCCCAACGCGCCACTTCGATCACGCTGAACATGCGGTATTCCGAACGCAGCGTGGCAATCACGTAAAAAAGGAGCAACCCGGCCAGCATCTCGGGAAACACACGCGGCCGTCGCAGGGGGATGCGTGCCTGGGAAGATACGATCAACCACCCCCCGCAGATCAGGAAACCCGCCCACCGGGTGAGCAGGGCTTTGATGTCACCCGTCGGATCCTGCGTGAGGAAGTACATCGCCGGAACGAGGGTAAAGGCATAGGCCGCGATGGCGAAACGGAAGAACCCCTTGGCCCGGCTGTCTTCTGTTCTCAATTAACCCGTCTCCATCAAACCATGTATTATTCAGTGGTCGCCACACCCGGCACGGCGGCAGGGAAAAAGCCGGGCGGCGCGCCCCTTCGCTTCCGGTCCGTGATCGTCCGTGTCCGTCCATACTCCCGCAAGGACGCTATGCTACCATCGTCACGGCGGAGGCCGCAATGCGTCCCGCCTCCCGATTCTGCTAATATGCTTCTTATCCAATCCCCTCAACCCCGGAGAGAAAGCGTTGTGACCATGGAGTCCCAAGGGGCCGCCGTGCCCGGGTCTGAAACCGCCCCCCCCCAGGGCGCCTTCGAGGCCGGTCTTGTCATGGCCGGGTTGGCCTTCGTCGCTATGGTGGGGTCCATCCTCGTCTACGGCATGTGGGGGGAGCGGATTACCCAAGGCCTGGATCAGGCCTGTGCCGAGGCCGCTTTCGAGGCGGGACAGCAACTGGCGGCCATCGGAAACGACGACGGTGCCGAACAGCGTTTTCGCCAGGCCCTGGAAGGACGTTTTGCCGATGACACCCAGCGCTACATGTGCGCGCGGAGTATTGGCGAATTGCTCAGCCGGCGGCAGCGCTACGCCGAGGCCGTGGAGGTCTACGAAGCCATGCCGCCCGAAGCGCTCACCGAATCGGGACACTACACGGCCTACGTGCTTTCCCTCTGGCACAGTGGACGGCTCCGGGAGGCCGAAAAACTGGGCGCCCTGTGGCTGCGGTTGGCGGAAAGCGAGCAAAACCGGGACCAGCTTCTGTGGGCGCATAACGCCCTTATGCACATTGCCGCGGCCTTGGGACAACCCGAGGACGTGTTGCGTCACGGGCAGGCCGTCCTGAAACTGGACACGACCAGCGTGGCCGCGTTATTGGTGGCGAAAACCCTCCTGGAGCAAGGCGACCCGAAAGCGGCCCTGGCACGGGTGAATGCCTTCATCGAAGCAACCGACAATCCCGGCCACCTGGAAGAAGCCAAATTGCTGCGGGCACGAATACTTGAAACCCGGCCCACCCCGGAAATACACGGGACAGAATGATGCTGAGACAGCGTGCTATCCGGTTGCTTCGCAAGGCGTATCTCCTGCCACGGGTCGAACAGTGCCGTTTCCACGGCATGCGCCTGCGTCACGCGGGCGAGAATGGTGAAAACCCGGGTTTCGCCTTTCCACCACTGGATATCATCTATGACGCCCACGAGGAAATCGACAGACCTCATAATGAGAAGGATGGCAAATGAAGAAGTATCCGCAAGCGGCGCTGGGGTTGGCGTTGGGTTTGTTCCTGATCTGGTGGCTCTTCCGCGACATGGACTGGCCGGGCGTCGTTCATGCGCTGCGGAATGCCCATCCCCTGTGGTTGCTGGCCGCCACGGGATTCATGTTTCTGACCTTCGTGGCCCGCGTGCAACGCTGGAGCTACATTGTTCGCACCGCGAAACCGGTACCTTTCCGCACCCTTTTCAGCGCCACCCAGATTGGCTTCCTCGCCACCTTCACCCTCCCCCTGCGCGCGGGGGAGTTCATCCGCGCCTATGTACTGGCCCGTCTGGCCAAGCTCCCCTTTTCGCAGTGCTTCGCCTTTGTCGCCCTGGATCGCGTCACGGATATCGCCGGCCTGATTGCAGTCATGATCGTGTCACTCCTGACCCTTCATCCGGGGGGGGACATCATCCTGCCGAAACAAATCCTGGCGAATCCCATTCCCGCGAACTTCATCCAAACCGGAGCCATCGCCGCGGGGATCGCCTTGGCCCTGGTCGTGGGCTCCCTGGTGCTGCTCTACCTGAATCGCGAACTTGCGCTGAAGGTGGCGGACCAGGCAACCCACCTGGGCACACGCGTTCTCACGGGCATGGTCCATCCCTTTTCAAAAGGGTTGACCCGACGGGCCGAAACAATCCTTTTGGCCATTGAAAAACGCGTCCATGTCATGCTTGATAGTTTCGCGGACGGGCTGCATGTTTTCCGTTCCGCGCCGGATATGGCCAAATCCATTGCTTTTTCACTGCTGACCTGGTTCTTCGCCGTCCTTTTCCTGGACTGCACCCTGAACGCCTTCGGCGTGGAAAGACCCTGGTATACCTCCTGCATCATGCAGGCCGCGATTGCCGCGGCCGTGAGTGTTCCTGGACCGCCAGGCTTTATCGGCCTCTATCATACGGCCGTCCTCGTTGCATTGGGCGCCGTCGGCGCCGTGAATGCCAAAACAGGATACGCTGTAGCCGGTGCCGTGGCCCTGGTGATGCACCTGCTGAACCTGGTGCCCGTCGTGGTGGTGGGACTCATCTGTCTGAAGGTCGAAAACCTGGGGCTCCTGTCACTTCGACGGGCGAGCGAAGACGCGGCGGAAGTCAATGCCGACGTGGAAACCGTCGAAGAGGCCTGACGGCGTTCGATGAACATGCGTAAGCTTTGAACACCATGCCGTCCCGGCGTGGTATGTGCGCGGGGCAGGGGTTGTTTCGCGCATGAAACAGCAAGGCGCGCGGCAGGCCAAGTGGCCTGCCGCGCATTCCTTCAATGACTCGCCGGGAATGGGGTTAGCGGCGGGAATGAGCAAAGCTCCGAACCAGTTCATCGAAACTGAGCTTGCAGTCACCATCGGTGTCGGCTTTTTCGAAGCGCTCTCTCATTCGCTGCAGACGCTGCTCATCATCCCGGGGACCATGGCCGCGCTTAGCGGCATCGGCGGAAGAAATCACGCCGTCCCCATTGGCGTCAAGCCGTTGAAAAGCCTCCTCGGGAAAACCGGGCCTGCGTGCCCGCATTTCATCCAGGGTGACCTTGCCATTACCATCGGCATCCGCGCCCGCGATGAGCCTGCGGGCCATCTTGGCACGGTCCTGGAAACGCTCCGGACCTTGAGGACCCCGGGGAATCTCGTCACGGCTGATAAAACCGTCGTCATTCCGGTCCAGGCGGCCAAACGCTTCCGGGGGCACCTTCGGCAGGCCCGCCTCGAACTCGGAGCGGCTCAGCCTGTCATCGCCATCCTTGTCGGCGCGAGCAAGTTTGCGGAGAAGTTCACCGCGTTTCCGGGGACCTTGCGGGCCCTCGCCACCTCGGCCCTCGGGAGGGCCCTGGGGACCTTTGCCCATGCGTCCGTGTCCCTTTTCACGCGGTCCACGACCGGGACGGTCGTTCTTGTCCAACACATTGTCGCCATTCCGGTCCATTCGCTCAAATTGCTCCGCAATCTCTTCAAGCGTCACCTTTCCGTCATGGTTGGCATCGGCCTGGGAAAAACACGCCCAAGGGCCACAGGGCCGCATACCGGGGTGGGGACCGGGACCAATGGGAGGACCACCCGGACCCGGGCCGGGACCAAGACGAGGATCGGGGCCGCCGGGACCCGGACCAAAGGGGGGACCACCGGGACCACCGGGACCGTCGGGACGCCGGGCACCCGGACCACCGGGAGGACCACCGGGACGCCGGGCACCCGGCTTGGGCATTTCATCTTTTGTCAACGCCCGGTCACCATTCTTGTCGAGCCGGGCAAAAGCCTGCTCGGGAAAATTCGGCATGGCCCTTGTCAATTCCTCAAACGTTACTCTTCCATCCCCATTGTCATCGGCATGCCGGAAGATCTTCCCCATGGGCGGTCTGTCCGGCCCGGCCTGCGGACCTGGCGGCTGCGCCATGGCGGGCCAAGCCGTCAAGCAAAACGCCAAGGCCAACATACCCAAAACCATCCTTTGTCTCATAACCCGAACTCCTTTCAATCGCTTACCCCGGTCTCAACCCCGGGGTTCCCATGACACATCGAAACGCTTCGACTGCCCAATTCACCTACTTGAACCCCCCATTGGCCCGGAAGTTCCTTTTCGGGTCCTGGTGTCCCTGAACGGTTACTGGGAGAGAAAACACGAGGGTGGCGCCACCTGCCGCCTTGTCATTTCGAACGTGGTCGGGCGGTGATGGGTTGGTGAGAAACCTGAACCGAGAACCCTCCCTCATCGTGGGGAGGCGAGTCCGTTCCCGCCCCTTCCCCGTGAAACCATCCGACATTTCCCGCCCGTCCAACCGGTCATGGTTTGCATCGGCGACAAGTGTGTCCGTATGCTCTGCCCGCGCCCGGCAGGCGGGTGAAACAAGGGTAAAGGGATCCGGTCTTCCATGGGATTCGATGCTTTGGTCAGACAGTTTGAAGCCCTTTTTCCTGCGTGCGATCCGCCACGCTTGTGCCGCGCTCCGGGAAGAGTCAATCTCATCGGGGAGCATTTGGACTACAACGGCCTTCCCGTGCTCCCGGTCGCCATGGGCGAGGAAGTCCGGGTTGCCTTCGCGCCCGCGGATGACGGGCGAATTGAGCTTCGGAACATGAATCCGGCTTACGCGACGGCCGTTTTCGCGAACACCGCCGAGATTCCGCCGTCGGACGGCGGGGCTTGGGAGAACTACGTCAAGGCGGCCGTGCAGGGCATCAACCGCGCGTTGGACGCGAAAGCATTTCCCGGCATGAAGCTGCTCGTGGATTCCAATCTGCCCGCCCATGCCGGCCTGAGTTCCTCATCCGCACTGGTGGTGGCATCCGCCATGGCCTACTTGGGCGTTTTTGAGGCGGCCCACGCCATTTCGCTGGATAGAATCGCCCTGGCGGAATGCCTGGCCCGTGCGGAGCATTACGTGGGCACGCAGGGTGGAGGAATGGACCAGGCGGCCATCCTTTGTGGCAAACGCGGGCACGCGGTCAAGGTGGATTTCTTTCCCCTGCGGATAGAGCGTGTGCCCATGATTAACGACGTTGCCGTCGTGGTGTGCGATTCCCTGGTGAGCGCCAATAAAACCGGTGACGCCCTTTTGAAGTACAACGCCGGTCCCGCTTCATGCCGGTTGGCGACGGCCCTGGTTGAACACCAGCTCCGGGAAGACTTCGGCGGCGACATCCAACTGAAGCGGTTGGGCGATCTCTGGTACGGCCATCTCTGTCTGACTCACCAGGAGGCCCATGACCTTTGCATGAGCGCCATACCCGACGCGCGGACCACCGTGGCCGACGTGGGCAGAAGACTCGGGCTGACCGCCGAAACGGTGCGCGAAACCTGGCTGGGTGCGGTGCCCGAGCCCCAAGGAGGCTTTCGGCTTCGAGCGCGTTTGCGTCATATCATCAGCGAGTTTCGAAGAGTGGAAACCGCGCGGGACGCCTTGCTGGCGGGGGAGGCGGAAATGTTGGGGGAACTGTTCAACGCATCCCATATCAGTTGCGCCGAGGACTACGAGATCAGTTGTCCCGCCCTGGACGCACTGGCCGCGGCCTGCCGCGACGCGGGGGCGTTGGGAGCACGGCTCACCGGCGCCGGATTCGGGGGGGCCGTGGTGAGCTTGGTACCGTGCGACCGGACCGAGTCGTTTTTGAAAGCCCTCGCGGGCAGCTTTTACCGGCGCATACCGTTCCTCGCCGAACGGCCCCCATGGAGTGTGGTTCGTGTAAGTAACGGTGCCTCTTATGTTTAGCCGGATCTTTACTTAACAATGGTTGCAGTTTGAGCAATTCCGGTTGTAATTTCGGCCATTTTAGCATAGAATAGTGTGAAAGAGAGCTTGAGAAACGGACACGGGCTTGGTTGGTGGTGGGCACCGCGTGTTGTGGAAGTGGGCCTTGGGGCATGCGGGGTGGATTACCCGTGGTGGAAATAGCCTTGGGCAAGGAAACGTTCTCCCCTGGACGGGGTACGAAGAAGGAGCCGTCTATCTGAAGGTCCGGGACGCGTTTGCAGGAGTAGGCCAATGAGATGTCCAAGACACCACCGCAATGAGGTTACGGGGTATTGCAGCGTGTGCGGCGAGTTCGGTTGCGCCGAGTGCCTGACGAACCACGAGGGTAAGCTGTTTTGCCAGCGCGACTACCGTCCCATCGCGGAAAAGCAGGGGCGTGAGGAACGGCGTCAGGCACAGCTTGCCCGGCCCGAGCGCCAGCGCCTGGTGGTCCGCTTCAAGGATGGCAAAACCCTCTGTGGCATTTGCTTTGCCCTTAACATCAATGGGGATGGGTTTCATCTGGACGTTGTGGATAAACAGGGACACACGATGGATGAAACCCGTAAAATTGCCTTCAGCGACATCAAGGCCGTGTACTACGTGAAAAGTTTCGACGGTAAGTTCGACAAAAGCCTGGTATACCGTGAAACCCAGGTAAACGGCACGCCCCTGGTGGTTGAATTCAACGATGGAGAAGTGCTTCACGGAAGCACCACCAAGCCTTACAACGGAACCGACCCCCGTTTCTACCTTATTCCCGAGGATCCCAATTCCAACAACATCAGCGCGCTGGTGGAAGCCTCGGCGGTGAAAGCCGTTTATACCCGCGATGAATACAAACGTAAACACCAGCACGAGTTGGCGGAATACCTGAAGAAACACCGTGTTCACGGCGTGAGCACGGAGGAACTCCGGGGGGATTACCATTTTGAAAAGGCGGAGTACGTACGGGCCATGAAGCACTACCGGGTGGCGCTTCGAGAGGAGCCCGATTCCGTAAGACTGCGCAAGAAAATCATTTCCGCCCAGTACAACATCGGCATGCGTCACTTAAAACATCACGAATACACGCGGGCGCTGGCATGCATGAAGATGGTGCTGGAGGCGGACCCCGAAAACAAGCGGGCCAAGCAGAAACTGGACAAGTTGCGCCATTACATGCGTAAACGCAGAAATGACTCGGCCCGAGGCGAAGCACGCCCGGCGTAATTCCATCCATCCGAGCCGATTTCCCGTCCGCCACCGGCGAGGGGGAGCGTGGCCTCCCGTCCTCGCGCCTGTTCCCTTTCGTGGTTTTCATGTTATTGCAAGGAGCACCATGTCCACGGTACGTGAGCAATTTGAAGCACGCGAGCGCGCCTGCCTCAGCCCCCACGCGAGTTTCGCCGACGCGTCGGCCGGAAGGCCGGTTTATGAGGAAGAAGATCCCCATCGGACCGCGTTTCAACGGGACCGGGACCGCATTATTCACTGCAAGGCCTTTCGGCGGCTGAAACGGAAAACACAGGTCTTTCTCGCTCCCACGAGCGACCACTACCGAACGCGCCTCACCCATACCCTGGAAGTCATGCAGATTTCCCGGACCGTCGCCCGTGCCCTGTTCCTTAACGAGGACCTTACGGAAGCCATCGCTTTGGGACATGACCTGGGCCACACCCCCTTTGGACACGCGGGGGAGGACGTGCTTGGAGAGGTTTACGAGTCGGGCTTTACCCACTATGAGCAAAGCCTGCGCGTGGTGGATCACCTGGAACGGCGTGGGGACCGGAAAGGGTTGAACCTGTCCTGGGAAGTACGGGATGGCATCTTGCATCATTCCCGTGGAAAAGCCATTTTGCTTGGACTCGAGGCCCAGGGCCCGGCCACGCTGGAAGGTGGCGTCATGAGTATATGCGATGCCGTCGCCTACATGAGCCATGATATCGACGATGCCATTCGCGCGGGCGTCATCGGCGTGGGGGACCTGCCGCCCCGTGCCGTAAAACTGCTGGGCGCCACCACCTCCCAACGTATTGAAACCATGGTGGTGGGGATCATCGAGGGGAGCCGCGATGGCACCTTGGGCATCACCCCGGATGTGCGTGATGCCATGAATGAGCTGCGGGACTACCTCTACCGGGAGGTCTATCCCTGTGAGACCATCGATATGGAAATTCGCAAGGCCAAAAAACTGCTCCGGGAACTTTATCTCGATCTGCTGGAGAATCCCACCGAGGAAATCCTTACAGGCGACCCCGGGGATGACCTCGCTCGCCGAACCGTGGATTTCGTGGCGGGCATGACCGACGATTACGCCATGCGCCTCTATCAAACCCGCTTGTTACCCAAGCCCTGGAAGCTATGAGCGGCGGACGGGTCGCCGTGGTCTCCGGTTCGGGCCTCGATCTCCGTCTCCTGTTGGACGAAGTGACCGGGGAACGCCCCTTTCACGCCTTTTCGGGGCTTCATCATACGGGTATTGCCGGGCACGAGGGCGCCTTTCTCATGGGGCGGTGTCAAGGCAGGGAGATCATCGTGCAGTGCGGGCGCCTGCACGCTTACGAAGGTCTGACCATTCGCGCCCTGGGAAGGACTGTGGATGTCCTGATTGAATTGGGGGCACACACGGTGGTCTTCACCAACGCCGCCGGGGGCTTGCTGCCCGAGACCACGGCGGGAACCCTGGTGGCGGCTGATGTCGTCTGGACCTGGCCGTTCCGACATGCTCCCCTGCCCGCCACCCTGAAACCTAGCCTGATGATCACAGGTTGCGATGCCCATGGGGCTTATGCGTGGATGCACGGACCCTGCTATGAAACCCGCGCCGAAATCCGGATGCTGGTGGACCAGGGCGCCGCCACCGTGGGCATGAGCACGGCCCCCGAAATGCTTCGTTGCGCTGAAGTCGGTCTGCGTACCGCCGTCGTGTCTTGCGTGACCAATCACTGCCTGCGCCCCAGAAGACTCACCCACGAGCATGTTTTGAACACCGCCCGGCGCGTCTCCCGACGACTATGTTCAATCCTGGCGCAAAATCTTCCGAACCTCGCGGACGGTTAACGTTTCGGCCTGGGGCCAGGGTCCCTCGACGGGCTTGGCCGGAAAGATGTGTGTGGGATGCGTGTCCACAGTCACGGAACAATCCCTTAATTGAGGTTGGGAAGACCGGGCGCACGCTTTTCCCTATCCCTTTTCGGTTATTGTGAATGGCCGGGACACCGTGCGGTATCGCGCCCCTGGAAACCGTGAATGTTTTTAATCAGGCAAAGCCCCGCTCTGGTTTTTTTCGACCAGCCGATCCAGGTCGAAGCCCAGCGTGGCGGAAGATCCGTCGGGGTTCTTCCAGGTACACCACACAATGACCGTGGGTTGGGTGAATTCGCCGCCGGGCCGGTCTTCGGTGTACCGGTCATCCTCCAGGTCACCGATGATCTCCGCAACCTTCCAATAGGGCATGCCCAGTTTGAGGGAACGGTACTCTTCCGCCGTGATCAGCGGTTCGGGCGCGGGCGGGATTTCCTCCGAGACCGGTGGTGGTGGCGGCGGTGGTGGCGGTGGCGGACTTTCTTTTTGCGTGATTACGTACAGGCCCAGCACCGTCAAAGTCAGCAATACCCCGAAAAGAGCGCCCAGGAAATAACTTCGGTTCATCTCTCCCATCCGTGTTCGGGGATGTTACATCCCCGCCAGTTCAACCCGGTTTCTGCCCAGTTCCTTGGCTTGGTAGAGGGCCTCGTCGGCGGCTTCCACCATTTGTTCCGGGCGTTCATAATCTTCCACGTAGCTGGCCACCCCCACGCTGGTGGTGACGTGCAGCGCCTGCTCCTCCGTTCCCCGGAAGACATGTTTCCGAACATGGGCGCAAAGCTTGTTGGCCAACAGGGCCGCCTCCTCCATCTCCGTCTCCGGCAGAACGATGGCCATCTCTTCGCCCCCATAACGGCAGCAGATGTCGGTGCCCCGCGTGTTCTTACGGAGCAACTCGGCGAATTGGCGGAGTACGGCGTCCCCCGTCTGGTGACCGTGGGTGTCGTTGAATTGCTTGAAGTGATCAATATCGAACATCATCATGGAGAAGGGGCGTCCGTACCGTACCGCCGCCGCCAGTTGTTCCTGCATGCGCAGGTCGAAATACCGGCGCACATAGAGCCCCGTGAGGCCGTCCGTTACCGCCAGCGCGTAAAGCTGTGCATTTCGGATGGCCACGCTGATCTGGGCCGCGATCTGCTGAAAAAGCACCGCGTCATCGTCTCCGAAAGGCACCCCGTCCCGGCGATCCTCCAGCAACATTACGCCGAGCGATTCATTTTTCGCATGGAGGGGCACGAAGGCCGAACTATGTTCCCCGGCATGCTCCAGTATCACGGCCCGCGTGTCCAGAGCACGGCCCAGGGGCGTGCCCCGGCGGGGCTCGTAATCTTCTTCCAGGCGGTCCGCCGTGATGAGATCGTCACCGTACTTGGCCACAATCGGCCGGAGGGATGTTTGGTCTTCCGACAGCGTGTAGATGGTCAGGCGGCGCAGGTCGAGCGCGCCCTGGACCACATTCGCAATTAGCGGGAGGGCTTCGTTTAATTCCAGGGATCCTCCCACGGTGAGGGCCACCTCGCGCAGGGTCGAAAGGCGGTCCACCTCCTTCATCAGCGCCACATGCTGGCGGTAGAGCCGTTCATAATCGCCGTCCGCTTCGACCATGACGGGTGCCTTCCTCCGTTGACCGGGTCGATGATAACACCACGGAAGGGGAAGAGGAAAACCACGAAAAACCCCGAGAGCAAACCCGGGGGACCTTTGAGCGGCCACCCGGCACGTGCCCGTCTATGTTAAACCCTTCTCATAGGCGTCGCACCGGGCGCGTAATCGGGCCAGTCTTTCCGCGAATGCCGGGTCACGGGCAAGGTCGTGAATTTCCTCCGGGTCGCCGCGCAGATCATAGAGGCTTTCGTAGACCGGGTCCTGCCGAAAGTAGCGGATGTACTTCCACCGCTTTGTGCGTACGCCGACGCAAGGTTCAATGGTCCCACCGTGCTCGTAAAGATGTTCATAGAACCACTCGTCGCGCCACTTCGCCTTCGTGTTCCTGAGCAAGGGGGTGATGCTCCGGCCCTGCATGTTTTCGGGGATGGGAACACCCGCCATGTCGAGCATGGTGGGTGCCATGTCGATGTTGAGGGTCATAGCGTCGCAGACGCGGCCCCGCCTGGCCTTGGGCAGGCGCGGATCATGGACCATCATGGGCACGCGGATTGACTCCTCGAACATGAGCCACTTGCCCGCGTAACCGTGATCGCCGAGGAACTGCCCGTTGTCTGAAATGTAGATAATCACCGTGTTCTCCGCGAGGCCCAGTCTTTCGAGGGTGGCGCGAATCTTGGCTATACCCTGGTCCATGCCCGATATGAGCCGGTAGTAGTCGCGCATTCGGGCTTGCAAGGCTTCGTGGTCCGTAACCCATTTCCAGCCCATCGGACCGGCGAGGGATTGTTTGAGGAATTCGGGCCGCTTGTCGGCCATTCCCGGAGTCGCCGTCTTGGGGGTGGGCATCTCCATGTCTTCGTAAAGTCCCGCCAGTTCTGGGTCCCAATCACTCCACGGACAGTGCGGAGCCTTCCAGAAAATGGACAGGCAGAACGGCTTGGAGGGATTGCGCGTCTCAAGGAACCGGGCCGCCTTGTCCGGGATAATCCGCGTGGTGAGATGGACCGGGTGCTTCATGTTGGCCTTGCCGATGCGGACCAGGGGGCCCCGGACACCCCGCGCGTCCGGGGGGCAGGTGCAGGTGTTGTTCGTCTTGTCGTGGATGCCGTCGTGGGTGACATAGGGGCAGTCCGCTTCGTGCCAATAGTTGGTTTGAAAGGAAGCGCCGGCCCAGTAATCGAAGCAGGGCGCGCCCAAGGCCGTCCGTTCGACCGTGCCGCCCACGCCCCACTTGCCGATGAAGCCCGTGTAGTACCCGTGGCGGCGCAAGACCGCCGGGTAGCTTTCCGCCAGGGCCTCCGGTTCAAGAGGCGTGACGAAATCATGCACCCCGTGGCGGCGCGCATACTGTCCCGTGAGCGTGCTCGCCCGGCTGACGGCGCAGATGGAGGTGGTCACGAAGGCATTGGTGAACAGCACGCCTTCCCGCGCCAGACGGTCGAGCGCCGGGGTCCGGATCACGGGATCGCCCATGCAGCCCGCCGAATTCCAACGGTGGTCATCGGAAAAGAGGAAAAGAAAGTTAGGACGGTGTGCCTCTGCGCGGGCCGGCATGTGATTCCCGAGCACAAAGGCCGTGGCCCCAAGATGGCTTAGAAAGCGACGACGATTCATGAAGCGGACCTCCCAGGGCGTGTTTTCAACGCATTATGCGCGGGGGGCGCCTAAAATGCCAGCGGGTGGGTGGCGACCCGGATCGCCCATGAATGGCCGCGGACAGGGAAACGCCGGGCGTTCGTGGATACCCCGGCGAGGCTATGCTTCGTTTATGCCCGCGCGCGCATCCTGCGGCGGTGGCCGACGAGCAGGAGGATCACCACCAGGCCGAGCAGGAGGCCTGGCCGGGACTGCCGCTGTCTCCTGTCCCCGGTTGAATCGACGGACACCCCCATCCATAATGCCCCGGTAAGCAATGCCTCGCCATAACTGCAATCCGGAGTTTTCGTGTCATGCGATATGCCGTATCTCTCTCAGTCATTTCCCTCCTGTATGGTGTCCATGTCGGGGTCGTGCCGGAGGGCACGCCCGATGTCCCATTCGCTCAGGAAACCCACGAGGCCTTTCCCATGCCCGATGTCAACGGCGCGCGTGATGTTCGGGCCGTGGCGGTCGATGGGGAAGGCGCGGTGTGGGCGGCGACGGGCGCGGGCGTATATGCGCGGAGCGTGGGGGAGGCTGACTGGGTGCCCGCTATTCCCGGGCCTGAAGCGGGGCCTTCCTTTGACCTCGCGGTGGATGGCGCGGGCCGCGCGTGGGCCGCGGCGTGGAACGGCCTCTACCGCGCCACGGCGGCGGGCATGGACCGGGTCGCGGAAGTGGAGGGGCCCATCGCCGCGGTATGCGCCACGCGGGAGGGTGTGGCCTGCGTCGGTCCGTCAGGGCTTTGGCGGATCACGGAGGCGGGATTCCTTCGGGAGGACCTCGCCACGGCCCGGAGTTTCCGTGCCCTGACCGAAGGACCGGATGGCGCGCTTTGGATTGCCACGGAGAACGGACTTTATCGGTTGCACGGGGGCCATACGCGGCTGTACCAGCGGAACGGCGAAATACTTACGGCCGCCGTGCAGGATGTGGCCTTCGCGACGAACGGAACTCTGTGGGCGGGCGGAACGGGGGGCATCACCACGTTCCGCGATGGCGAAAAGGAACGGGTCTATTCCGTTTCCGACGGGTTGCCCGGTGTTTACGTGCAGGCCCTTGCAACGGCCCCCGACGGGCGCATGTGGATAGGCACGCGGCAGGGGGTGACCCGGTACAACGGGACAACGTGGTCGCTTCGTCACGGCCGCCGCTGGCTGATCAACGACGACGTGCGCGACATCGCCTTCGACCCAAGCGGCAACGCCTGGATCGCCACGGCGGGCGGGGTGAGCCTCATCCGCCGCCGCGAAATGACCCTGGCGGAGAAGGCGGACTATTTCCAGCGGGTCTGCCTGGAGCGCCATGTGCGCGCACCGTGGCTGGTCGAGCATTGCCGGCTTCGCGTGCCGGGCGACATCAGTACGTGGGAGCCGGACGACGACGACAACGACGGCCAGTACACCGCCATGTATCTCGCCATGGAATCCTTCCGCTACGCCGCGACCCGGAACCCCGAAGCCCGTGACAATGCGAAGAAGGCCTTCGATGCTCTGCGCTTCCTCCAGACCGTCACCGGCACGGACGGCTTCGTGGCCCGCACGGTCATCCCCGCCACGTGGACCCGCATGCATGACCCGAACCGGACCTACACCGAGCGTGAATGGGCGGAGGTGCGGGTGGGGGACCCCCGCGAAAAGCGCGTGGAGAATATGTGGAGACCCTCGAAGGATGGAAAATGGCTCTGGAAGGGTGATACCAGCAGCGACGAGATCACGGGCCACATGTACGGCTACCTTTTCTACCACGACCTCGTGGCGGATGCGGCGGAACGGGCCGAAGTGGCGGCCCATGTCCGCAGGATCATGGACTACATCATCAATGGCGGTTATGTCTTGAAGGACCTGGACGGTACCCACACCCAATGGGCCGTCTGGTCGCCGGAGAAGCTCAACGGCGATCCCGATTGGGCGGCCGAGCGCGGCATCAACTCCGTCGAAATCCTCTCCTACCTCAAGCTGACCTACCACATGACCGGGGATCCGCGGTACCAGCGCGAATACGAGCGGCTTATCCGGGACCATCATTACGCCGAAAATGCCCGCCGCGCCAAGACCTATGACATCATGTGGCGGACTCACATCGACGACGAGTTGCTGGCCCTCGCCTTTCCCGCCTTGCTGCTCTACGAGACGGACCCCGCGCTCAAGGCCATCTACCGGGAAAGCCTCGACCACTGGTATCGCGGCGCCCGCCGGGATCAAAGCCCCTACTTCAATTTTACCTATGCCTCCCTGGCCGGGAAAGAGTTCCACCGGGACGAATCCATGGCTTTCCTGCGGGACGCGCCCCTCGACCTGGTCAACTGGCGCATGGACAACACGCGACGGGAAGACATCCGGCGCGTGCGAAAGCCCGAGATCGAGTACCTCCAGACCAGCCGCATCCTCCCCGTGAGCGAGCGGGGCGTGGTGCGCTGGGACAAGAACCCCTGGGACGCCGTCGCCGGTGACGGGGGATACACGGAGTGGACCCCGGTGTACTGGCTCCTGCCCTACTGGATGGGCCGGTACCATGGCTACATCCAGATGCCCCAATGATATCCCGACCGCCCGGCGAAAAGCGCGCGGTCATGTACTCCACGGACAATGGCGGGCGGGAGAAGCGGAGCGTTGACATGTCCTCACGCAAACCGGGCCAAGACACGGCGCGGCCCCTTCGGGCCGTCTTGCATTACGGCATGGAGCCCATCATTTGAGCAATAGAACGGATAAACCGCCCACCGCCGGGTGGAACAATGAGACCGGACGGACAGACGTTCGGATTTTTCCTTCGGTAATATGGATTGTCCTTGGAACGATAGGGCTGATCTTCATCTCTTACGAGATCATAGAACGAACCTGGTTGACGGGCGCGGACCCACGGCTAATCCATCGCCTCCACATCATACGTGGCATAGGTGCCTGCCTCATCGTCTCCCTTCTGGCCGTCTGGTATGTCTTGAAGTCAAGACCGACGATTTTTCCCCTGCCCCCATCGCGCAGCCGCGAATTACTGGCGGATGAGTTCTCACGGGAAGCGCGAATCCGTCATTTTTGCCGGTGGTTCATCCGCATGAGGTGGATTGCGTGCGTGGTTTCGGCGGTTCTCATCTTCATCATCGTCAAGCTGCTGAAATACCTGGACGATGAAACCTTTATCCCCCTGGTCCTTTTGGTCTTGTGTTTGCTTGCAAGCAACATTCTTTTCCTGCTTTTTACCAGGGCAAACCGCTTCGTCCGACGCCTCCCGGAACTCCAGATCGGAACAGACCTTCTTATTTTGACGGCAATGCTCCACTTTTCAGGTGGAATTGAAAACCCCATGATTCTGATGTATGTATTTCACGTTATCATCGGCGGTATACTGTTGAGCCGCCGGAAATGCTACGTGATTGTCCTGTTTGCGTGCGTGCTTTTTTCAATCGCCTCCTTGGCTGAAATGAGTGGAACGGCCAAACACTACACTTTGCTCGTATTCCCGCACGCGCAAAAGGCGCATGATCCGGAAGAGGGGATTCAGAATCACGCGCCGGCGTCCGGGCACATTGACGAAGACAAGGACCATCTCTCCCATGCGGCCCACGACCCCATCTACGTGGCAAGTGTCTTGTCATTGCAGTTCCTCCTCCTCTCCCTGACCGCCTATTTCACAGTTACCATCATGGACCAGTTAAGCGTTGAACATCGACGCCTCCAGGCGGTTCGTCAGCGGCTCAAGCGTGTCCTGCAAGCCACGGGCGCCGGTTTCACCATTGTGGACCGGGATCTGCGCCCCGTGTGGCAGAATGAACAGATTAAGCACTGGCTTGGCCTGGACGATCCAATGAGCCCCGATACCCGCGCCCGCCTGGAGGCATGGATCGGTGGACGGAAGGGAGCGGCGGCACGCACTTTCCAGGATGGACAGGTCCGCCATGAGAGTCGTCAATTGATTGATGGAGAAGGAAACCGACGCTTTTTCGATGCGACGGTTGCCCCATTGGTGGACGGCAACGGTGAGGTGTATGAAGTTGTTGAACTGACCCAAGACACCACCGAAAAGAAGATCTTGCAGGCACAAGCGGTGAATGCGGGAAAGATGGCCGCCTTGGGGACGCTGGCCGCAGGCGTGGCCCACGAGGTAGGCAATCCCTTGGCTTCCATGACCACCAGGTTGCAGCGCCTGAAGAAAAAACAGGACGAAGCCTTTCTGCAAGAGAGCGTGGAACTGCTCCAGGACCAGATTGGCAGGATCAGCCGTATCGTTCGCGATATCTCCGAGTTCGCCAGGCCCGCGCAAAAGGAATGGTCCCGTTGTCGTCTTAACGGCCTTGTCATGGATACGTTGACCCTCCTTAGATTTCATCGGGAATCCAAGATTACACATATTGAGAGCCAACTGGCGGAATCACTTCCCGAAATTATGGGCGTTCAAGATGAGCTTGTACAGGTATTCCTGAATCTTGGCCTCAACGCGCTGGAAGCCATGGAACACGAAGGAACTTTAACCGTGCGCACCTTCCTGCGGGACCGGGATATTGCCGTGGAATTCGCGGACACGGGACGGGGACTTTCCGCCGAGATTCTGGACCGCGTTTTTGAGCCCTTTTTCACCAGCAAGAAAGAAGGCACCGGCCTCGGACTCAGTATCGCCCACCGAATCGTCTCCTCCTATGGCGGCCGAATCGAAGCCAAGAACCGTCCCGAGGGCGGAGCGGTTTTTACCGTCATGTTTCCCATAAGATAAGCGGCCTGAACCCGTATGTCGCTTCCGGAGGTGCAAGAGGCATGAGCACGCGCGTACTGATTATCGACGACGAGGATATTTTCCGGGAGGATCTTGCGACCCTCTTGAGGGATGCCGGTCTGGATTGTCGGACGGCCTCGAATAGCGCGGAGGGACAAGTGCTGGCCGAGGCCTTCAACCCGGAAGTTGTGCTTTGCGATATCGCCATGCCCGGGAAAAGCGGCATTGAGGTGCTTGATGACCTGGCCATGCAAAACCCCGAATGCGCCGTCGTTATGATCACCGCCTATGGGACCCTGGACTCGGCAATTGAAGCCTTCCGAAAGGGCGCTTCGGACTATATCACGAAGCCTGTCGTGGTCGAAGACGTACTCCTCCGGATCGACCGGATTGTCAAGTACAAGCGGCTGCTTGCGGAGGTGAAGTTCCTTCGCCGGGAGATCGCGGCCGACCTTGGAAGTCTGCCCATGGTGGGCAAGAGCGAAGGGATGCAGCGCGTACTTGACCTTGTTGGAAAAGTCGCACCAACCCGCAGCACTGTCTTACTGACCGGAGAATCGGGCACGGGCAAGGAGGTCGTTGCCCAAGCGCTTCACGAAATGAGCGCCCGCACGCCCAATGACCATGATGAAACCTCAATCATGCAACCTTTCGTGGCCATCAACTGCGCGGGTATTTCCAGCGAACTTCTGGAGAGCGAGCTGTTTGGACATGTGCGGGGTGCTTTTACCGGTGCGGTCAAAAATCGAACAGGCTACTTCGAATTGGCCGGGAATGGGACTCTTTTCCTCGACGAAATTGGGGAAATGCCCTTGCCCCTGCAGAGCAAACTGCTGCGCGTGTTGGAGCAACAGGAGTTCGTGCGTGTGGGATCCACTTCACCCATTCCACTGAAAGCGCGCATCGTCACCGCCTCCAACCAGGATCTCGCGAAAATGGTTAAGGAAAACAGATTCCGGCAGGACTTGTACTTTCGAATCGCGGTCTTTGAGATTTCCCTCCCCGCGCTTCGTGATCGGCGTTCCGATATCCCGCTTCTGGCAGACCACTTTGTACGGCGCTTTAACAGGGAAATGAAACGAAACTGCAAGGGATTGGACAACGCAGCCTTGGGGAAACTTATGACCCATGATTGGCCCGGGAATGTTCGCGAGCTGAAGAACGCCATCGAGCGGGCCATGATTCTGCTAAGCGATGATTATATTGGCGTGGACGACCTGCCGCCTCAAATAAGCGGAAAGGCGGAAGCGCCGAAACCATCGGAAGACTTGCGCCAGGCGATGCGAATCTACGAGCAAGAGCACATCCGTCGCGTCATCCGCTCCTGTCATGGCAACAAGGAAGAGGCCGCGCGCCGTCTGGGCGTCAATCTGTCAACCTTGTACCGGAAGGCGCCATTTGCGAAAAGCTGATTTTCAGCGAGACCGCCCCATGATCCCGTTTGTTGCGGACCTTCTGGTCAAAATATGCGAAATACCGGGACCAGGCGCGGTCCTTACGGATGACACGTAAAGAACTCCCCCGTTTTTCCAAATGCATCGGTAGATGCCCGGGACGATCTTATCGGACAGGCGTCCGCTCACGGGAATTTTGTGGGCGGCTTCTCCCCGGTATTTTCGCAAAAACGCGAAAAATCCCCGTCCTTTTTTCGCCATATTGCGAATCCGCTTCTCCTCCCATGCCATTTTCATGAGGGTCCTCCCTGGAATTGTCCTGTTAATTGGCCGTTTCTTCTTTTCCCCCGCCTTTTGCCCTTCTTGGCAAGGTTATTGCTCAAACATTGAACATCGACACCTACCGTTTCAGGCTCTTCCCGAGTTTCACGATGGTGCCGATGCGGAACGAATATACCACCGCGCCGGAGTGCCATTCTTCGGTCGCCGTGAGCAAGAACCTTCCCGTGCGTGAAACGTGAAGGCGGATACCTGTAATGGAGCCACGGGCATTGGCGCCTGCCTGGCACAAAAGGGAAAAGAAAAGGAGTTTTGACCAATGAAACATATCGAGACCATTTCCAGAGCGCAGTCCATGCCCATGCCGGCGAATATGGGACTCCTTGGGGTACGCACGCTTATCAGCTTGGTGAATGAACTCGTGCTGATGCTTAGCGGGGTGTCCGGGCTTATCAAGGGGATACCGCCGGCGGACGGTGGAACCGGTCAGGGGGACGGGCACGATGATGGGGGCGGGGAAGGGGGACACACGGACTGACGCATTTGCCGGGAGATATGACCGCATTCCAGACATACATGAAAGGTTGACGGGATGAACAGGAACCGAAAAGTCTTGATAACGGCAATTATCGTCCTTGTCGTGGTCTTCGTCGCATGGGATTCCTCGGCCCTACCGGCCTTTGCCCGTAAGTATGAGACGAGCTGTGTGACCTGCCACGAGGCGTTCCCGAAGTTGAACGCCGTGGGCGAAGCGTTTCGCATCAATGGGTTCAAGTTCGTCGACGACGAACTTTACGTCAAGGAAGAACCCGTGGAATTGGGTGACGAGGTGTACAAACGGCTTTGGCCCAAGAACGCGGTATGGCCGGCGGACATTCCAGGACTGCCGCCACTGTCGATCAAGTTCACTTCCCAATATGAAATGGATCTTGGCGGGACCAAGGCCGCCCGGAGCCAATTCGTTTTCCCAAATGAACTGAAGCTGCTCGGCGCCGGGCGTTTCGGCGATAACATTTCTTTCTTCACGGAGATTGGCTATTCGCAAGGGGAAAGCGGGGGACACGGACATGGCGGCCCCGAAGGCGGCGTCGCCACTTCCATGGAGGGGTGGATGCAATTTGAGGATCTCTTTGGAATCGAGGACAAACTGAACCTTCGCGTCGGTACGGTGGGAATGCAGGAATTCGGTCTCTTCAACGCGCGGGATCACGACCGAATGAGCATAAACCCCTACCTCTACACCACGTGGTCCATGCCGGCGCCCGATGATCATCTTGTCCAGGGAATCCTGGGCGGAAGCGGGGAGGTGGAAGGAAATGATTTCACGATCCACGCCCAGCCGGGAATAGAGTTGAACGGATTCGGCAGGCGTTGGCGGTACGCCGTCGGAGTGGTCAACGGCAACGGAAGCGTATCCGATAACAACTCGGAAAAGGACCTCTATCTCCAGTTTGCCTACAAGTTCTGGGGCCGGGGCTTCGATGGGTCCACGGGCGGGGAAGGTTCGGCCATGGGAGGAGGCCAACCCTGGCGCGATGATTCACTCTTGTTCTCACTATTCGGCTATAGAGGCACGGGGCAAGTAAACATCATTGGCCGGAAGGAAAAAGATAACTTCTGGCGCTTCGGTCCCGGACTTCAGTGGAAGTACCGCGATCTTACGCTCAGCGGAGGATACATATTCGGAAAGAATAACCGCCCCTATGGCGCCATATCCAATGATTCCGTCGATTCCGAGGCTTGGTTCCTGGAGGCCAGATATGTGGCCTACCCATGGCTGTTTCCCTATGTGCGCTACGAAGGCCTGAAACTGAAGCTCGCCTCCGGCATTCCCGGACTCTTCGTTCAGGAGAATCAGGACAGAGAACGAATCATCGTGGGCGCCAAGGCCCTTGTTCGCGCAAATATAACACTCGCCCTGGAAGGACGTTTCTATACCAAGGACGAACGCCAAACCCGAGGATTGGCCCCAGGGCAAAAGGGTGACGACGACCAGGCGTTGGTGACCATGAGCTACGCCTTTTAGATGTTCGGCTCCAATGGGTCGAAGCACAACCGGGAAAGGGAGTATTTCCATGAAACCTGCAATTGCCTTCATCGCGGTGTTAGCTCTGTTTTTCGCCGTCCAAACGACATGGGCCGGCTCCGTGTCGGGAACGATCCAAGTTTCCGGTACGAAGGTAAAGACCACCGGGGCGAAAAGCGGCAAGGATGTGGTGGTGTATTTGGAGAAGGTGGGGGGCGGCGACTATCCGCCACCTCCCGAAGAACACGCGGTTATAGACCAGAAAAATCTTGTATTCGTGCCGCACGTAATGGCGGTTCAAAAGGGCGCCACGGTCGACTTCGTCAACAGTGACACCACGGAACACAACGTGTTCTGCGTGGATGAATGCTGCAAAATTGTCGGCGACCTGAATGCCAGAAAACCAAAGTTTCTGGATCTCGGCAATTTCCCCGGAGGCGCAAAGGCGAGTCACACATTTACCATCCCCGGGGAAGGCGTGATGCTCTGTAAACTTCACCCGGAGATGAGCGCTTACATCATCGTGGTGGAATCGCCTTACTTCACCATGGCCGAAATCGACGGGGATTCCCAGTCGGCCAAGTATGTCATTCCCAAGGTGCCGCCGGGCGAGTACACCCTGAAAGCGTGGCACAAAAAACTTACCGTGCCCGAACAGACAATCACCGTACCTGAAAACGGCACGGTCACCACCGACCTCACCCTGCAAAAAAAGCAAAGACGGCGGCGTTAGTATCAGTCATCGAAAGAGAGAGAGAAAGAGCGGTACGCACCTATGAATGGCAAGGCACGGTTCACGGTTACAATACCCGGTTTGCGCCACTGGAAAGAACAAATCAAATGTCAGAGTGCCTGTCCGGTTCATACGGACGCGAGGGGGTACGTCCGTGCCGTTGCCGCGGGGGATCTGGAAAAGGCCTACCTCATTGCGAGGGGACCAAATCCCTTGGCCAGCATGTGCGGACGCATTTGTGGCGCGCCCTGCGAAGTCAACTGCCGGCGGGGCACGTTGGATAAGCCCGTCTCCATCCGCGCCCTCAAACGTTATGTCTGCAAGCGCGGGAAGACGGACGACCTGACCCGGGAACTCGCGGCGATCAACCAAGTAAGGGACCATTTACGGAACAGGGAATGCGCCGGCGGCGAAGAAAACGCGGTTCTGTCGGCCCTCTTCGAGGAAGGCGGCTACCGGCGGGCATCCGGAGAAAAGGTGGCGATTATTGGATCGGGACCGGCCGGATTGGCGGCCGCCCACGACCTGGCACTCTTTGGATTCAAGCCCGTTATTCTGGAGATGGAATCCGTTCCCGCGGGAATGATGTATCTCGGTGTGCCGGAGTACCGGTTGCCGCGCGCCCTGATTCATGCGGAAGTGGAAGCGATCAAGGCCCTCGGCGTCAAGATAATGACGAACGTCTGCGTGGGACAGGATCTCACGCTTCAAGAAGTGATTGATGCCCACCACGCCGTTATCATAGCCATAGGCGCTAAGAAGTCCCGGCCACTCCAGATTAAAGGCGCCGAGGGACGTGGCGTCATTGGGGGGGTGGATTTCCTTCGGGCCGTCGCCTTGAAACGCCCCGTGGCCATGGGCGAAAACGTGGTCGTCATTGGCGGTGGAAACGTCGCCTATGACGTTTCCCGAACCGCTTTGCGTCATGAGGTGGAGGACGATGTCTCCCGAACCGCCTTGCGTCTGGTTGGCGTCAAGAACGTTCATTTGTGTTGTCTCGAATCTCGTGAGGCCATGTTGGCCGACGAAATCGAGATTAGGGAAGGTGCGGAAGAAGGCCTCCTCCTGCACAACGGCCTGGGGCCGGACGAAATCCTCCTGAACAAAGAAGGCGCCGTGACGGCGGTTCGATTCAAGCGAGTTCTCTCTATTTTCGACGAGGAAGGACGCTTTGCGCCGGCCTATGACGAAGACGACGTAACGGAGATCCCCTGCGACACGGTCCTGGTGTCGATTGGCCAGTCATGCGATCTTTCTTTCGTGGATCCCGAGCGTGACGGCATCGCCGTAACAGAGCGGGGAACCTTCGTATTGGACGATGCCCAGTCCACGACGCGGAAGGGCGTCTTTGTGGCCGGGGATGCGGAACTCGGCCCCAAGCTTATGATCCATGCCATCGCAAGCGGAAAGCGGGCGGCACGGTCGGTATACGAGTTCGTGATGGGGGTACCGATTATGTTGGCCGACAGGTCTTTCCACGTGCCAATCGAAAAGTACTTTCGGAAACCAGGATTCGAAGTCCTTCCCCGCCAATCGCCGGATACCGCGCCCCAACCCGAACGCACCCGGTCCGTCGCCGTGGAGGTCGAACGTTGCCTGGATGACGGAAAGGCGGCCCTAGAGGCCGAACGTTGCCTCGACTGCGGCGTAAACACCATTTTTGACAGCGGAAAATGTATTCTCTGCGGAGGATGCGCCGACGTGTGCCCCGAGCAGTGCTTGAAACTCATTTCATGCAAGAGGATTGCCGGGGACGGGCGGCGGGAGAATCTGGCTGAGCTTTTGAATCACCTGGAGGGGGGCGAAAACGGGGCCATCATCAAGAACGACGACCGATGCACCCGCTGCGGATTGTGCGCGGAAAGATGCCCGGTCAACGCAATTACGATGGAACGTTTCCTTTTTCGATCTGTCTGTAATGGGAGGTAGAGAAATGTCCGACAGGAATGAATTGAATGGCGCCCGAGGGATGAAAGACAAGGTCCCACGCGATAATCTGTCGAGAAAGGACTTCATGGGGACGGTGGGGGTTTGTGCCTGTTTGGGAGGGCTTTCCCTGGCCGTCACCGGGGCCTTGCGTTCCGCGGTTCCCGGCGTGTTGCCAGACCCGTCGGCGCGATTCAAAATTGGAACCGCGGGAGACTTCGTGCCCGGACAAATCAAAAACTTCAAGGAGGAGAACGTCGTTCTTATCCGTGACGATGAAGGCCTTTATGCAATTTCCACCCTATGCACTCACTTGGGATGCGTGGTCAATCGAAACGAGGATGGCTTTCAATGCCCCTGTCATGGCTCCCGATATGACCATGACGGAAATGTCATTCGAGGACCGGCGCCCAAATCATTGCCCTGGTTCCAGATTGAACGGCTCCCTGGTGGTCAACTGTCCGTGGATCGAAACAGCGAAATCCCGATTGGAACAAAGCTCAAGTTGGATACGGAAGAAGAGGTCTAGTTCCCGATGAAAACACCATCAATGGAAAAAGCGGCCTCTCGAAAAGATATCCACGACTTGCCGCCCAACACGTCAAGCAGTTCTGCAAGTTCCTCCGGATTGGGCCAGCTCGCGCGGAACTTACGCGACTTGCCCGGGAACCTGCGACAGGCCGTGCTCCGCCATGGCTTCCCCGATTCGCCCAGAACACGTTCACAAGCCGTTTTCAGCAGTCTGTTTCTGCACATTCATTCCGTTCGGACCCACCGGTGGACGCTGAAACAGACCTTTACCTTGGGCCTGGGCGTGGCAACGTTGGCCCTCTTCGCCATTCTCATTGTCACCGGCATCATGCTCATGGTGTACTACAAGCCGACGGAGGCCGAGGCCTATCAATCCATCAAGGATATCCATTACGTGGTTCCCGGGGGGCGTCTCCTCCGAAATACACACCGATGGGCCGCCAACCTGATGATTGTCGGTGTGCTGCTCCACATGGCCCGAGTCTTTTTCACGCACTCTTACCAGAAACCCCGGGAGTTCAACTGGATTGTTGGAATAGTTCTGTTGATCCTCACCTTCGCGCTCAGTTTCACGGGATACTGTCTTCCCTGGGACCAATTGGCCTATTGGGCCGTCGTGATCGGGTCCAATATCGCTGGTTCCCCGCGGGAGCTTTTCGAGGCGTTGGGATGGACCCAACTGGCCGGAATAGGTGATCTGCAACGGGAGATCCTCTTGGGTTCCCACTTTGTGGGAAACGAAGCCATTCTGCGCTTCTACTGGCTTCACTGTGTCGCATTGCCCTTCCTGATGACGGCGTTTATTGGCGTGCATTTCTGGCGGATAAGGAAGGATGGCGGTATGTCCCGGCCCGAAGACATCCTACCGGACGAGCTTGACGGGCTTCCATCCGATAAAGTGGCACGCACGTCGTTTCAGGATCCCGGAAAAACCTACACCCTGGTTTGCGCGGTGTCGGACGGGTCGCCTCAGGTGGACAAGGACGAAGAAAACACCGTACAAAGCTGGCCCCACGCCTTTCGCGCGGAATTGTCCGTTGCCATGATCATCCTGGCCCTCGTGCTGCTTCTTGGCATATTCCTTGACGCGCCCCTCAAAGTGCCCGCTGATCCAATGGTGCCGGATAATCCCGCCAAGGCGCCATGGTATTTCCTGGGCCTGCAAGAGGTCGTGTCCTATTCCGCATTTGCCGGTGGAATAGCGCTCCCGTTTTTTTTCATGGCCTCACTCGCCCTTATCCCTTTTCTCGACCGGGAAAAGTTCCCCACCGGAAGATGGCCACGACAAAAAGAAGCGGGGATTATCGGATTCTCTTCTCTTCTCGCCTTTCTCTCCGTCGTCGCAATCCTGGCTTTCCGCGTGAAATTCGGATGGCTGCGGGACTGGAATCCGGGGATCAACCAGCTATGGATTATCCTCGTGAACCCGGGGACCATGTTGGTCATGTTCTTTGGCTTGTATACGCTTTGGGTGACCTGGCGGACGGGCTCGACACGATTGGGGACAACAGCTTTCTTTTGCTGTTTCCTGGTTTTTTTTGTGGTTATGACCTATTTTGGAACGGTTCATCGCGGGCCGAATTGGGGCTTCTATTGGTGGCCCTCTCAATGGCCCGGATGATAAAGGAATGGACAACGAATGAAGAGAGTATTGCTCGTTTCCAGCGTGATTTGCTTGGCCCTGTTGCTTTACGCTCCCGTGGAAACTTTCATGCTTCAGGAGTACCACACCCATCAGAAAAAGTACAAGTCGGTCTTGTCTGCTCTTGCCGAAACAGACAGGGAGCGGTCGGAGGCAGCCCGCTATCCAATCCAGATCCGACAATTGGTCATACCGGAATTGGAACGGGTGGACCGTTGTATTTCCTGCCATGTCGCCCTCGAGGACCCGCGCATGAAAAAGGCGGAGCAACCGCTTACGACACACCCGGGCAACTATCTCAAGGACCATGACGTACAAAAAATCGGATGTACCGTGTGTCACGACGGACAGGGAAGGGCACTCCTGAGCCGTGACGCTCATGCCACGGATCCGGCTGTCCATTGGGATAAGCCCATACTTGCTTCTCCCTTTATTCAGGCCAATTGCATGCGCTGCCACAAAATTGATGAACTCCCCGGACTGGAGTACGTCGAAAAAGGCAGCGAACTCTTCAATTCAAAGGGCTGCATGGGATGTCACCGGCTGGAGGAAAAAGGAGGGGAATTGGCGCCGGAACTCACAAACATCGCCGACGCCAGCCCGCATCTGAAACGCCCGGTCGGCCTGGATTCGGAAAAACTTCAACAGGTCTTTAACGGCAATGAAAACTTGGCCTATATCTTTGAGTCCGTGCAAAGGCCCAATGCGCAACCCAAAGATACCGCCATGATGGACTTCAAGCTCTCCGATGACGAAGCGCTCGCCATAACAGTCTTTCTGAAAGGACTGTCCAAACTGGATGTACCGGCTTCCTATTTGGCGAAGCGCAATGCAAAACGCCGAAGGGAACGTTTGACGGGGGAAAAACTATTCGCGAAGTATTGTATCGCGTGCCATGGCGAAGGTGGAAAAGGCGGTGTCAAGGATCTCAATTACGGGAAGGGAACCGTGCCACGCTTGAACACCCTTGCCCAGAAAATGTTTATTGAGTACCCCGAGGATGCGGAATACGTTGCCGGTTTGCTCAAAGACGGGGTGGACCTGGAAAACATGTCGCCCCCCTTGGACATTGATGCGCGTGCGCGTGTGTTGGCGCAATTCAGAGCGATCATGGATGTAATAAAAAAGGGCAGTGTTGCCGCCAAGGCGGATCCTGAAGGACCCACGCCGCCACTTCACATGCCGAGGTGGCAGAGCGCCGGGTTGGAAGACTCAGACATCCACAACATCTTGGCGTACCTGCTGATCTTGTATCCCTGGAATGAAGAACAGGGCGAGGAGTGAATCGATGAACGCAAAGAATCTGATGGAACGGCCCAATAGGGGCGGCGTTATTTTTCTTCGCCACGCAATGACGGGACGTATGCTCCTGGTGGCGATGCTCGTCTTGTTCTGTACCGTTATTGGGGCAAGAGCGGACACAGGCGACGATTTTGCACGGCTCAAGAAAGAGTTGAAGCAAGATATCTTGGAGGAACTCCGTGGCGAAGTCATGACCGCAGAAAGCTCGAAAGTTCGTTTTCAGGAAATGAAGCAGGAACTGAAGAAAGAAATCCTTCAAGAACTTCGGAATGGTCTGGAGGCTGACAAACGCTCCGACAGGCAATCAGTCCGGATACTTAAGGAAGAAGTGCAGCGAGACGTGCTGAATCACTTTCAGGCCACGACGGCCAATCACCCCCAGGCCGTTCACGAACCGGAGGCCAGGTTTGGGAACGTCGAAGGACAAATGCTCCACAATGGTGTGGGGTTGGCGGAATGCAAGGTCAGGCTGGTGCAATTGCTCGACGCCGGAACCCGATTGACCGCTCCCCAAAAGGGACAAGAATTCATCACCACGACCGATAGCAATGGGGGCTTCAAGTTCGAGTCCCTTCCGGTTGGCGACTACAGAATAAAATGGCGTCTCCCCGGAGATACCGGATGGATCCGCCGGCTCAGGGACAAGCCGGATGTGTCCGTTTTGGCGGACCGGGTGAATAAGATGAAAGAAATTGAGACCGCCAAGCCACTTGTGTCACGATGAGGGCGTCGCCAAGTTAGGGACGGCACGCAAGAAGATTCCCAATGTCGCAGAAGCCTCAAGACACACCAACTCTACACGCCTTGTTTATCATCCCCGTGAAACGTGAGGTACGTCATGGACGGGTGGACCTGGGAGAAATATGCATGCCCGCTGTATAACGCGATTCTGACCATGGCCCTTCTCTGTGGGGGCGCGGGGCGGCGTTCGAATGGCTCCCGCTCGACGATTTGCCAGGCAACATTGATCGCCTGACCGGGTTCGGGCAACGGGCCGGCTTCTCTCACGACGGCAAACGCGTTTCTTCCACGAAGGCTTCACCCGTGCACCCTACCTGGCCAACGGTGACATCCTGCCGGGGGACTAGAATCTTTGATGCGACGGCTCCATGGTCGAGTCATTGGGAAAAGGCGGAACTCTGGGCGTTCAAGCGTTACATCCCCGGTCCCCCCGACAGCCCTGGGAGCGTATCGCCTCGAGTGACCGGTCGTGTCGCGGCGCCGAATGCACCTCGCCTGGACCCACGACCGCCGCTTCCATGAGGCGGACATTGTGTACCACGAGGGAAAACCCGTGCTTGTCAACAAGCGGGCGATCCCACTTAAGCCACGGAATTCATGGCTTTTCTCGATGAGAAGGGTTTTCGCCTGGAAATTCAGAATTTCCGCCCTCCCGAAGAAAAAGAACGCTCTTTTAGCATTGTTGGCGGCGTGGATGGCACCGAAGTGGGATTGCTCAGTCTTGAGAGCGGCAAAGTGAAAAACTGCCCCAATGCGCCCGGTCGGTATGACGAACAGGAAGGCCTTTTTCCCGACGGGAAATACACCCTCATGGAATGCGCTGCCCACAACTTTCGGGGCGGCCACGCATGGAGCCTCTTCAAAAACCGTTGTGCTATCTGCTAGACTACGGGTCTTCCGCAGGCGTTTCCGCGCCGTACTTTGTTCCATTTCAACGGGAAGCGCTTTTGCCATGACGAACATCCCCGCCAAAGAATCCTGGGCTGCCATACGGGATGTCCTTGAACGCCGGGACGCATCCGCTTTGGGCGCTCTCCTCGATGCCCTCACACCCGGTGAAGTGGCGCGTGCCTTGACCCGCCTTGACGATGAGGAACGGGAATCCCTCCTTTCCCTGCTCGAACCCGAGGAGGCCGCCGATCTCGTCGAGGAATTGGCCGACGCCCACGGCGCCGACATCATCGAGGATCTTCCCGCCCGTCACGCCGCGGCGATTCTCGACGAAATGGAGAGCCACCACCGCGCCGACGTGCTGGGCGAAATGGACGAGGAGGATGCGGAAGAGATCCTCCGTGTCATGGATCCCGAGGAAGCGGAGGACGCCCGTAAGCTCCTTGAATTCGACGAAAATACGGCCGGCGGCATCATGGCCACGGAGTTTGCCTCCTACCCGCAGGATACGCTTATTGCGGATGTGCTCAAGGACCTTCAGGCCAATGCGGAAGAGTATTCGGATTACGGCGTGCAGTACGCCTACGCGGAATCGGACCAGGGACGCCTGGTCGGTGTGGTGCGCCTTCGGGACCTGGTCCTCTCGCCCCAGAACCGCCCCATCCATGAGATCATGATTGTGAACCCCGTCTATGTGCTTGCGGACATGTCTTTGGATGACCTGGCGGGTTTCTTCGACCGATTCACCTTCTGGGTGGTGCCTGTCACGGATGAAGACGGAAGGATGATAGGGCTTGTGCGCCGGGCTGACGTGGAAGAGGCGATGGAGGAGGAACAGGAGCGCACCCTGTTGCGCTTCAGTGGTATTATCGGGGGTGAGGAATTGCGCAGTATGCCCGTTAGCGAGCGCTCTTCACGGCGATTGCTCTGGTTGGGCCTCAACATGATCCTCAGCGTTATCGCCGCAAGCGTGGTCCTGGGCCACCAGGACACGGTGGACCAGGTGTTCGCCTTGGTCTTTTTCATGCCCATTATCTGCAACATGAGCGGTTGCAGCGGGAACCAGGCCGTGGCCGTGAGCATCCGCGAGCTGACCCTTGGGCTCATAAAGCCCAAGGACTATTTTCGCGTCTGGCGAAAGGAAGTCGTCGTGGGGCTGATTAACGGCCTCATGTTGGGCACGGCCATTGCCCTGCTGGGCTATGTCTTCTGGAGCGAAAACCCCATGCTGGGACCCATGATCGGCGTTGCCTTCGCCCTCAACACCGTGGTGGCCGTATCTTTGGGGGGCATCATTCCCCTGCTCCTGCGGGCCGCCGGCGTTGACCCCGCCCTTGGTTCGCCGCCCCTTCTCAGCACCATGACCGATATGTGCGGTTTCCTCTTCGTTCTGACCCTGGCTCACCTGGCCCTGCAATGGGGCTTGATCCTGCCGGATTAGGCGTGGGGAGCGGCACGGAGGAGCGCGGCTTGGCAAGGGAGGATGCGGACCTGGAAAGGGCTCGGGATTTCCGCGTGTGGCCGTGCGTTCTGGCAACAGCCGTTCCCGGAAAAAACATGGACATTCGCCGCGGAGTACTCTATAGTGTGCCCAGCTTGAATCCAAACTGAAACATCAGAAAAAGGACGTTCTTCCATGCGCGTTAAGCCGGTGATTGCTCTCCTGTTGTTTTCTCTTTTCCTCGCGACCGCCCGGGCGGACGAGGTGTCGGACCGGGGGCGAAAGCTCTTTGAGCGCTACAAGGACGCCGTCGTGGGCGTCCACGTGGTGCTCTCCATGCAGTTTGGAGGGCAGGAAAACGAGCAGGAGAACTGGAGCCACGCCACGGTTGTCGCTCCCTCCGGTTTGGCCGTAACCTCCCTGACCGAGATTGACCCGTCCGCCCTTTTGCAGACCTTTGGCGGGGGCGGGGAGAGCCCCACGTCAAAGGTGGTCTCGCTGAAGATCGTGCTGGGTGATGGCACCGAGGTTCCCGCCGAGGTGGTACTCCGGGATAAAGACCTGGATTTGGCCTATATCCGTCCCCTCGAAGCGCCGGAAACGCCCATGGCCCACGTTAATGTGACCAAGAGCGCCAAGCCTGAAATCCTGGACCAGGTGGTCGTCCTGGTCAAACTGGGAGAAGTTTCCCGCCGTACCCATTCCGTTTTCGTGGAACGTGTCGAGGGGGTGGTCAAAAAACCTCGTCCTTACTACATTGTCGGCGAACATCGTGCCCAGACCATTGTCTCGTCCCCCGTGTTCAGTCTTGACGGACGCCTGGTTGGCGTGGGCGCCATTCGGGCCATCAAGTCGGAGAATGGCCCGCGCATGGGTGAAAGCCTGCTGATCATCGTGGTGCCCGCCTCCGACATCGCGGCCGGCATGAACCAGGTCCCCCCACGCGATTAATGGGGCGTGCGGCGGTGTGCCGCCTCTTGCGCCGGCCTGGCTTTTCAGTGACATTACGCGGACGAGAGTATACGGCCGTGAAGGGTCCGCCTCAATTCAATAAGGATAGACTCATGAAACACAATCCTATCCCGCGCCATGCGGCGTTGACCTTGGCTATCCTGCTCGCCACTATGGCCGCGCACGCCGACAGGTCCGCCGAGAAGGGCCGTGTCGTTTTCGAGAAATACAAAGATGCCGTCGTCACGGTGCATATGGTTCTGAACACCTCTTTTCAAGGGCAGGATCAGGAACAGGACACGTGGACCAATGGCGTGGTGCTTAGCGCCGGCGGTCTGACCGCCATTCCCCTGACTTCGGCCGATCCCTACGCCTCCTACGCCCGGGCCCTGCCTCCTGAAAAGCGCCGCGATATCGAAACCAGGGTGTCGCGCATGGAGATCGTTGTTCAGGGCGAGCGCGTCGCCGCCGAGTCGGTCATTCGCGACTCCGACCTGGATCTGCTTCTCCTTCGGCCCCTGGAGGTCCCTGCCAAACCGTGGGTACACACGGGCCTGGATCATATCGGCGTGCCCGGCCTGCTTGAGGAAACGGTGGTGATCATGCAGTTGGGCGAGGTGGCCCGTCGCGCCCATACCGCCATGATCGCCCGGGTCGAGGCGGTGATCACGAAACCACGCCCCTACTACCACCTCGGTGAAGACCGCTCCGACGGTCTTATCGCCGCGCCGGCTTTCACCCTGGATGGCGCGTTTATCGGTTTGGGCGTGTACCGGACCGTACAGGGGGGCGGCGACAACGTGGCGGTAATCATTCTCCCCGCGTCGGAAATCGCCGAGGTCGCGGCTCAAGTGCCCGAGCACGTGGCGGACGCGGCCAAAGCGGAAACGCGGTAAGGACGGACCCGGTCCCCATGGTGCGCCTTGAATCGGTCCTGAAGCAGTTCTGGGGCTACGGCAGTTTTCGGCCTTTGCAGCGGGAGGCGATGACGAGCGTTCTCGATGGACGGGACTCGCTGGTCGTGCTGCCCACGGGCGGGGGAAAGTCCCTGTGCTTCCAGGCGCCCGCCGCCGCCATGGAAGGCATGGCCCTCGTAGTCTCGCCCCTCATCGCGCTCATGAAGGACCAGGTGGATGCCCTCAGGGAATGCGGCCTCCCCGCCGCCTGCATTCACGGCATGCTCACCGCGCAAGAGCGGCGTGATACGGCGGACGCGATTCGCGGGGGGCGGCTCAAGCTGCTTTACGTGGCCCCCGAGCGGGTGGTGCAGGAGCGCTTCCTCGCGTGGCTGAAGGAACTGTGCCGAATCTCCTTCGTCGCCGTGGACGAGGCGCACTGCGTCAGTATGTGGGGCCACGATTTTCGCCCCGAGTATCGCGCGCTCGGCACGCTGAGAGACGCTTTTCCGGGCATCGCCATGCACGCCTACACCGCCACGGCCACGCCCCACGTGCGCGACGACATTGTGCGCGGGCTTCACCTCAAACAGCCCGAGGTCCTTATCGGCGACTTCGACCGGCCCAACCTCATCTACGCCGTGCAACGCCGCGGCACGGCCCTCGACCAGCTTTGCGCCGTCATCGGCCGCCACAAGGGCGCCTCGGGCATCGTCTATTGCATCACCCGGAAGAACGTGGAGAAAACCTGCGATGACCTTCGCGCGCGCGGCCATCGCGCCCTGCCCTATCACGCGGGCATGGCGGACGAGGCACGAAAACGCAACCAGGACCAATTCATCCGGGACGAGGCGGATATCATCGTCGCCACGGTGGCTTTCGGCATGGGCATCGACAAGCCGGACGTGCGTTACGTGGTCCACATGGGCATGCCCAAGTCCATCGAACACTACCAGCAGGAAAGCGGTCGGGCCGGGCGCGACGGTCTCGAATCGGAGTGCGTGCTTCTCTACTCCGGCGGCGATTACGGCCTGTGGAAAAGAATCATCGAAAAACAGGCGCAGGAGAGCGAGGAAGAGAATGCCGAACGGGTGAAAACCGCCGCCCTACGTAAACTGGGGGATATGTACAGCTACTGCACCGGCGTGGCCTGCCGTCACCATACCCTGGCCACTTATTTCGGACAGAAACGAAAACGGACGGCGTGCCAGGCCTGCGATGTCTGCCTCGATACCGTGGAAGTTCTTGAAGAGGCCGCCGAGGTGGCGGACGTCATCCTGGGGACGGTGCGCGAGGTGAACGGTCAATTTGGCGCGGCCCATATTACGCGCATCCTGCAGGGTCTTTCCGACGAACGAACACGGGCGCGGGGACATGAACGACTCAAAGGTTGGGGCCAACTCTCGGAACACGCCGAGCGGGCAGTGCGGGATTGGGTGGAGCAACTCGCCGGGCAAGGCTACCTGGAACGGGTGGGGGAGTATGGCGTGTTGCAGCTCTCCCCGTTGGGACGGGACCTGTTGGCGGGACGCGAGGCTCAAGCCCCCAGGCTGTTGCGCCCGGCGGCGGAGAAGACCGCCCGCCGCAAACTCTCCAGGGCCATGGGCAAGTCCATGGAGGGGGTTGACGAGGGTCTCTTCGAGGCCCTGCGCGATCTGCGTCGCGAGCTTGCGAAAAAGAAAAACGTGCCCGCCTACATCGTCTTCGGCGACGCCGCCCTTCTCGACATGGCGCGCCTCCGTCCCTCTTCCCCGCCAGCCTTGCTGGCGGTTCGGGGGGTTGGGAAACGGAAAGCGGACCAATATGGCAAACAGTTCCTGGCCCTTATTCGCGGCCACTGCGAAACCTGTTCATTGGAAATGGACGTCGGTCTGCCGCCGGAGCTGACCGCCATCCCCGCGAATGAAAGCGAGGTGAAAGAGGCGGACCAGGCACGGCCCGAACCTGTGAAACGTCCCGTGGAGGAAGAGGCCACCCGTTTGTTTACCAACAGGGTCGGATTGGATGAGGTGGTATCCATTCTGCGGCGTTCGCCCAGGTTCGTGGGCCGTCTTCTCGAGGCGTACCTGCGCGACCGGCGAATCACCGACCCCGAACCCTGGGTGGACGGCGCCACCTTCCAGCGCGTGGCGGACGCGGTGAAGGCCGTGGGTTCCACCACCGCCATGAAGGCCCTGCGCGATCACCTTGGCGGCGAGGTCGCGGAGGAGGCCATTCGCTGGTCGTGTATCTGCATCGACAACGGCGCACGGGATTCGCTCGCGGAGACCCCGGCACCGTTGGCCATGGCGGAGGAAAGACCTTTTCTAAGGGATGGTCATCGGGCGCAAGCCGACCAACTGTTTGCCGAAGGCCGTTCCATCGCCGAGGTGGCCGAGGCCACGGGCCAAGGTGAGGACTGGGCTTACGACGCCCTCGCGGCCCACATCCAGACACGGCAGATCACTTCCCCCTTCCAATGGATTCCTCATGACGTCTATCTCGCCGTTGCCGTGGCGGCGAGCCGGGCGGAATCACTGGACTTCCGGCGGGTCTCCTCCTGCATGGACGGCACTCCCCATCCCGGACAAATCCGCGTTGCCCTGGCCTGCCTCCAGAACCGGAGCGTTCCCACCTGACAGGCAGTCCGCCACCTTTTCCGGGATCACCTGGACGCATGCTTTCAAGGTTTGACAACATTATGCTTTTCATGTTCCTATCGACAAGGACCCGTCGAGCCGAAAGTGCCCTGGAAAGCAATGGCGACAAGACGAAGGAGATTACATAACATGACCAGCAGACTGGAATCGGGATTGCCCGAGGCATCAAGAGCCGGCAGATTTGGAGCAAAACACGCCGGCGAGAATCGCGGACAGGCACTTTTGGGTCCACTTTTCCCACAAGGTTGATTGTTAAGGTCGGGTGGTCTCTCGGCCCCGGTGCTTTACATAACGCTTCCCTGCAAGGTACTTTGAGGACCGTTCCGAGGGAACCTGGACGGGTGAACCGGGTTTAAGGCCATGGAAGCCAAGGCAGATGAATGGATGCCGCAATTGGATGACTGGGAACTGGTGGCGCGGGCGCAGGCCGGCGACGAAAATGCCTTTGCCATGCTGGTGCGCCGGTACCAGGTGCCGGTCATTCATTTCTGCCAGCGTATGACCGGGTCCGCCGAGGATGCGGAAGACGTTGCGCAGGAGGCATTCGTGCGGCTTCACCGTCACTTGAAGCGACTTAAACCGCAGGCCCGGTTTTCGACGGTGCTCTTCGGGATTGCCCGGAATCTCACGTTGAATTATCTGCGGGACATGAAGCGGCGTGGCCGCGGTCAGTCACGACCGCTGGAAACGTGCCCTTTGCCCGATGCCGAAGGGCGCCGGCCCGATGTGGAAGCGCGCATGGGTGAGATTGAGCGGCTGCTGGAAGAAGGTATCGCCCGGCTTTCCCCGGCTCACCGGGAAGTCCTGGTGCTTCGGGAGATACAGGGGCTGGATTATGATGCCATCGCGACGGTCCTGAAATGCCGAAAAGGCACCGTGAAAAGCCGTTTGGCACGAGCCCGCGAGCAGCTCCGCCAACGGCTGGTGTCGTTGGGAGGTGAAGAAATATGAGCGATAAGCATGTACTCGATGCCTTGTCGGCCTACATTGATGGCGAGGCCGCGCACCCCGACCGGATCGAGCGGCATTTGCGCCGCTGTCCGGAATGTGCCCGGCGCCACATGGAGTTGCTCAAGTTGTCCTCCCATCTGGGCGCCATGAACGTGCCCGAGGTGCCGCCCGAATTCCTGACCCGGGTCATGGCCCACGCGCGCGAGGCCGAGATGCTGCCGGCCCGCCGGTTCTGGCTGCCCGCTTCACCCGGATGGGTGGCCGCGCTTGCACTGATCGTGGTGGGCTTGGCGCTGCTTTACGGGGCCCGGCCCAACGGGAGCACGCCGGCAACAACATCCCGGGAGCAGGTGGCGGTGGTGCGGGACACGACTCTTTACTTGGATGACGAGGCCGTTGTTGATGCCATGGCGAAGCTCATGGATGAGGGGGTGGACTTAACCTATGTCGCCCCCGACGCATCCGGGGATTGGTTGCCGGAGGATAATTTCATCACGTACGATGAGATGGTGGTGTCCCTGGCGGAGGAGATTGAGGATGAGGGCGGTGATCCCTATTTGGGGGGTGACACCAATGTTTATGGGCTGATCGACGGGATGGGGTCGTCGGAAGCCGCCGTGTTGGGTTCTTTATTGACCGACTACATGGGAGAAGGTTGACATGATAAAACACTTGACCATTTCAACCGTGGTAGCGCTGTTGTTCCTGGGATTCCATGCCTGTGGACAACCGGCTCCAGCCCCCCCCGGCCCCGGCATGGAACACCCGCCACCGCCACCCGGCGCCATGGGCGGACCGCCCATGGGTGGACCGGAGAGAATGGGGCCCGGTCCCCGGGGCCTCGGCCCCATGCCGCCGGGACGAGGGGGTGCCGCGGAAGAGGATCTGCGCAGTCTTTTGCGCTCCGTCATGATGGCTCGGGTTTCCCGCTCGCTGGACCTGAGCGAGGAGCAGACGGTTCTGCTGGTGCGCCGTTTCAGCGAGCACCAGGACGCCATGATGGGATTGCGTAAACAGCGCCACGGACTCTCGCGTGCCTTGGGCGAAGCCATCGAGAAGGGTGCCGATGACGAAATCATCAACCAGAAGTTGGATGCGCTTATCGCCCTCGATGAACAGGCCGCAACCGCTTCGAGACGGCTTCTCGATACCATGAGCAAGGGCTTGAGTGCGGCGCAGCGTGCCAAACTCTACAACATACTTCGCGAATTTGAATCCGATCTTCGGGCCCTGGTCATGCGCGCCCGGCAAAGGCACGGCTTCAAGAATCGGCCCGAGGGCGGCGGACGCGCCGGGGCGATGCGGGGAAAGGGCGGAGAAGGCCGGGGGCGTGATTTTGTCACACCGCCGCGTGACATTCAGGAGAGCCGGGGCTTCGGTCCCGGCGGCGGATAGCGGTCGGGCAAACAGCCTCCTCAACCGTTCGCGGCGTGGTGTGCCAATAAACCGTGTTTCCTCGCAATAACTTTTTTGGTGGGCCGTAAACGCTCATCGTGCCGATTCGCGTCCCACCAGTTCGTCCATGTGGTCATCCATCCAAGCCGCGCGGTCGTCGGCCCAATCCTTCATCATGCGCACCTCTCCCTGCCAGGAATCGGGGTGGGGCCCCGTGAACATGAGAAAACGCAGGTCGGGGATCAACGTGCGCCCGAGCGTTTGCCAGCGCATGAAGTTACGGGCGTGGGCGGTGCGGAGTTCGGCCGAGGCGCGGTCAATGATCCCGTGTACGGTCGTCGTTGACAGGACATTTGCCCGCAGTTCACGCCAACGGGCGATATATCGTGCGACGAAAGCGGGATCCTCGAAAAGGCGGTCGGTCCAGGGGCTGTGGGGCAGGTCGTTCTTGGCGTGCTGGAGGAACCATCCGTCGGGGCGGTTGAAACCGTTGAAGCTGAAGTAACCGAAGATGATGTTCAGGTCCCAGACCGGGCCCATGCGCAGCTTCTTGCCACGTTCCTTGTACATCCAGGTACTCGACCGGAAGGCATCGCGATTTTTGAAGAAATCCTGCAAAAGAATGTAGTCGATGAAGTTGTCCACGTCGATGTACGCCCCATAACCCGTTTCGGGGTCGGCGAAGCCCTCGCCGAAAAGCGCCGCCTCAAAGTCCGCCAGGTAGGTGGTGATCCACGCACGCTGCACGTCGAGCATGTCCTCCGCCTTTGGGTATTCAATGGCGATGACGAAGGCGCCTGCCGATGGAATGCTGAGTTGCCCCTGGTCGAGTTGATCCGAAGCCTTCATCTCCAGGAGGTAGCCGCCTGTGATGGCGGGCACGGCCGTGTCGTCCGGTCCAAGGCGGGCAATATCCACGCGGTTCCGGTCGCGTTTCACTTTTTCGGTCAGGACATAGACGCCGTGATAGGTTTCCTCGATAAGGGGATGGTTGTCGGTGTTGAGGTAAAGCTCCACGAAGCGCGTGCGCGGTGCATAGTATCCCAGTGATTCCCAGAGGGTATAGCCCACCACGTTCCGAACCAGGCTGCGGTCCATCCAGGGACCATAAAGCACCCAGTCCTCTTCCCCGGGCAGTCCCAGCAGCGTCACATCCACGTCACCGCCCTCGGTGTCCCAGGTCTCCAGGCCATAGGAGAGCTTGTCGAAGGTCTGCGAGGAGTTGCCCCGTACTTCGATACCCACATTGCCCTCGAAATCGAAAAGACCGTCCGGCGAGGTGATGCGTATCGCGGCGGGTACCTTGGGTTCATCGGGAACGCCCGCGCCATGGGTGTCGATGATCACCGCGGGCAAATCGATCGCCCCGTAGATATCGCGGGCTTCCGTGCCGTTCCGTATTGCGCCGTCTTCCACGTACCACGCCCATGCCCGGTTGCCGTCGAAGATTTCCACCGGACCGGCAATGCGCTCGACCGGGTTGCCCTCCACGTTCGCGATGGCCCGCAGCCAATAATGGCCGGGCCGCTTGACATCGGCATCGGCGACATTGCTCGGGCCAAGGGGAGCAGCCAGGCGGTTTGGCGCGTTCTGAACCCCTGCTTCCGTGGCCGCTACGCCGTAGTAGGTAATGGTGTAAGGGGTCTGATTGATCAACTGGAAGCGGGCAAAGCCGACGTGAATCTGCCTGCAGCCGGAAAAAGAAGTTGTTAGAAACAGGATGCTTACAAGGAGTAGCCGGCGAATTAAGGGACGTCCGGGTAACGGAACGGCCCTCTTATTGCGTTGGGGAAGAAAAAGCGTTGTCATCCCGAACCTATTCGTGAGGGAGCCAGGGTTTGGACCATCCTGTGCTCTTTTCTTCGTGACATGAATCTTCTCGTCGGTGGACGATACCGCGAATATCCGTCCATGTTTCATCATCCCGGGCAGAAGCCGTCCGGCGTGCCGGGGACGTCGCACGGGTGGTAGGCCCCCGCGTTGTAGAGCTGCACGAAACGCAGCAATTCCGAGAGACTGATCGCATGATTCCGGTCGAGGTCGCCGTCGTGGTAGCGAACTGCGGCCCCGGCGCGTTCATAGGCCCCGGCGGTGTTTTCGCTGCGCGTGGCTCCGGCCAGGTCCTCCCCGGGCAGGTAGGTCGGATCGGCGGCATCCAGCAGCGCGGAAGCCGCCGTGGGATGGGCGTCCCTTGTGCCGGCATCCCACGCGACCCCGACGAAATCCTCGGTGAGACCATGGGCCGGGACGTAACCGCCCGTCACTCCGCTCACCGTACCCAGCACGACATTACCCTGCACCGCCACCCCGGTGCTCCCCGCGGCGAAGCGCAACCCCTCGGCATCCCGCGAATAGCAGGCGTTGTTGGCGAAGACCATGCCGGCACGCCCGTTCCAGTTCGACAGGTTCACCGCGCGTCCACCATTGATGAAGGTGTTGTTGATGACCTCCAGCGCCGTGGTGGCCGCCTGGTGATCGTGGGACTGAAAGGCGCTGCCGCCCCCGCTGATGGCCAGGTTGTTTCGTACCAGGGCCTCGCCCTGGACCTGCATGGTATTGTCGTTGGATCGGTAGCAGATGTTACGCTCAATGGTGTTGCGCGGGTTGCCGTCGGTGCCATAGGCGATGATGCACGGGTAGTTGGTGTCATGCACCACGTTGTCCGCGACAAGATTGCCCCATGACCCCTGTTTCAATTCGATACCGTCGCCCTGGGGTGCGCCAATATGGTGTACGTGGTTGCCCACGATGAACGAAGAATGCATCACCACCGCACTGTTATTGGCACCCAGGTACATACCCTCACCGTTTACATGATCTATTTCATTATTTATGATATGGATGTTGTTCGTGTTTTGCGTGTTCGTGGTGATACCGCCGTCGGGGCAGTCGTGGATGTGGCAATGCTCGATGAGCACATGGTGACAATCGTGAATGCGGATGGCCTCGCTCGCGCCGGTGATGGACACGCTGCGCAGCACGAAATACGCCCCGTTGAGGTCGAGTCCATTGTGCCCCGCGTCGGTTTCGATGACCACCTCGCCCGGCCCGGTTCCCTCGATGACAATCGGGGCGCCGTCCCTGCCGTTGAGGGTTGGCCCGAAGTGGCTCCCGATATAGTACGTTCCCCCTTCGATGGCCAGCCGCTGTCCCGCTTGCAGGGCCAGCACCGCCGCCTTCAGCGCCGCGCCGTTCTCCGCGGCGGAGGCGTTGTTGTCATAGCCATGCTCGATGGTCACCGAGGGCGTGCCCCAGTCGGGCGGCGTGTAGGTGCCATGGGCCGTTAACATCAGGAAGAACGGTGCCAGAAACAAGAAACGCATAATCTTGCCTCCCATGGTCTTCGCCCTGGGGGTACAGGTTGGCGGCGCCATTGTAACGGCCCTTTATTTTGGAGCGTGTTTGATAAAGTCCGTCCCGGACTTCAGCAGCGGTATTTGATGACTTGCGAACAACAAAACGGTGAAGTGGTTGATACCAGCGCTCTCCACGAGTACCTTCGATAGGACACGTTGCCATGTATGCGCGTGAAACCCTGATTCTGTCCGTGCTTCAGGCCGGAAACCGTCAAGCCAGACCCAAAGCGCGGCGCAGACGTTTCCAAAAACCCGGGCGGGGCATGGCCACGGCCTCCGCGCCCTCTTGGCAGGCACTGGACGCAGGGGTTGCCGTGACCCGTACCGTGACCACGGTGATGTTGTCCGTGCCACCGGCATTCAAGGCGTCACGAATGAGACTTTCCGTGCCTCCCTTGAGATCGGAGCCGGCCAGCGTTTCTTCAATGGCGGCATCCGACACCATGTTGGAAAGGCCGTCGGAACAAAGGAGCAGGGTGTCCCCTTTTTTTAGTTGCACGGAAAAAAGGTCCACGTCCACGTTTGTTTTTATGCCCACGGCACGGGTAATCAGGTTTTTAAGCGAGTGGCTTTCGGCCTCTTCCTCGGAGATGAGGCCATTACGCACCTGTTCGGCCACGAGTGAATGGTCGCGGGTGACTTGAAGCAGGCCCGTTTCGGGACGGTGCAGATAGACACGGCTATCCCCCACTTGGGCGATATAGGCCCAGTCCCCCAGGATGACCATGGCGGAGACCGTGGTGCCCATGCCGGAGAGCGCCGGGTTTACCTCGGCTTCCTCGAAAACCTCCAGGTTGGCCCGTTCAATGGCCACCTTGAGCGACCGGGGAATGGAATCGTCTTCGCCCTCGTAATAGCGGTGAACCAGCACATTAAGTGCCATTCGGCTCGCATACTCACCGGCCGTGGCGCCGCCCATCCCATCGGCCAGGGCGAATACCATGCCCCGTTTCTCACGGATCCTGTCATCTTCCGGTACGCACAGGATACACGAATCTTCGTTGTTCTTTCGGCGTTTCCCCAAGTCGGAAAGGAGGCAGGCTTGAAGCCCGGCTCCCTCCCAATGGTGCTGGAAATGGTGGCCATCGAGAGGACCAAACTTAGCGCCGGCGATGAGTTCTTTCAATGTGTTCCCGCTCCCTGGCATGTCGCCCCATATTCCGGCATGGCCCTGGTCGGCGCCAAGGTTTCGGCGTCGGAATTCGCCCACCCGCCGGAGGCAAGCTTCGAACCCATGTTGCTGCGCATAACCAACGGCTCCCTGTCGAGGTTACCCCCATACCCTGGCATTCATCTTCTGCTGAAGTGAAACTTTAGCAGTCTTGTGGCTTCTTTTCAACCGCGCCTCGTGGGACGCCTGTGCGAAAAGTAACCGTTTACGACTCCTGTGGACCGTTATTGCGAGGGAGCCCAGGCGACTGTGGCGGTCGGGGCTTACCCAAAGGCACTCCCTTACACCCGATTGCCGCCTCGCTTCGCTTTCGCAATAGAGTACTTTCCCTATGGCGCAACGGCTCGTTCCTCGTAATGATGGGTTGGGAGGGATCTGAACGGTTACCGAAAAGAAAAACACCGGGCCGGATGATGATCACCATCCGGCCCGGCGGCACGTCGTCTTCCAGGGGCGGGTTAGTTGCTGCCGCGGCCCTTTGTTCCCTGCGTGCTTTTCACGCGCCTGCCGGCAGGCGTCTTGGGGCGGAGATCTCGGGAGGCCTTACCTGCCCGCCACATCTCGGAGTTGCCCAAGGCGTCCAGTTCTTTTTGCAGTTTGGCCTGATAGCCCTTGCCGCCGGTCGAACGAAGGACGCGCTTGGTCTCTTCACCGGACCGCACGCGCTTGTAGAGTTCCTTGAACACGGGCAGGGTGGCCTTCTTGAACTTAGGCCGCCAGTCGAGGGCGCCGCGCTGCGCGGTGGCCGAACAGTTGGCGTACATCCAGTCCATGCCGTTTTCGTCGACCAGGCGGATGAGGCTTTGCGTCAACTCCTCGACGGTCTCGTTGAAGGCTTCACTGGGGCTGTGGCCATTCTTCCGAAGCACATCGTACTGTGCTTCCATAATGCCCGCCAGGGCGCCCATGAGCACGCCCCGTTCGCCCGTGAGATCACTGTACACCTCGTTCTCGAAGGTGGTGGGGAAAAGGTATCCCGAACCGATGGCAATACCCAGGGCCATGGCGCGTTCTTCCGCCCGGCCAGTGTAATCCTGTTCTACGGCGAAACTGGAGTTGATGCCCGCGCCATTGAGGAAGTTGCGGCGCACATTGAGCCCCGATCCCTTTGGAGCCACCAGGATTACATCCACGTTTTCCGGCGGAATGACCTTGGTCTGATCTCTATAGACGATGGAGAATCCGTGGGAGAAATACAAAGCATCGCCCGCCTTGAGATACTTCTTGACGGTTGGCCAGATGGCTTTCTGCGCCGCGTCCGACACGAGCATCTGGATCACCGTGGCCCGTTCGCAGGCTTCCTCGATCTCGAAAAGGGTCTCACCCGGCTTCCACCCGTCTTTCTTCGCGCGGTTCCAGTCTTTCATGAAGGCCTTGGATTGGCCGACAATAACGTTGAAGCCGTTGTCGCGCATGTTCAGGCCCTGGGCCGGTCCCTGCACGCCATAGCCGATGATGGCGATGGTCTCCTTCTTGAGGACACGCTTGGCCTTGGACATGGGGAACTCTTTGCGCGTGATGACTTCTTCCATCACCCCACCGAAATCTATTTTCATTTTTCTTCCTCCGCGTCGCGGAACTGGCGAACACGTGTTGCCGGGGGCATCCCCCCGTTCGGTCTGAACAACCGGCCGGCACACCACGCGCCAACACAGTCGAAACAAACCAGCTTACTCAGGCGGACGGCTTGTCACGCACATGGCCGCCTGCAAGAACACAGCGCGGCGGGCATACCGTGCGGGAAAGGCCGAAAAGACACAAAGTGTCCTGCCGACGAAATACCAACCAACTTGCACGGTTCGTTATTTTAGTATGCGCACAACAAGCAATGCAAGAAAACCGGTATTTTCCGCAAAATGACACTTCACACCTTGCGTTGGGGTTTGTCGCGATCCTATGATTCCCCACGGGTTCAACGCCGTGCTTACCTTTTGCGTGGGCGGGGCCGGATGCTTGGAGAGCAGGGGAAAGGCATGGCGGATAGGCTGCTTCGCATGAAGGGTATTGGAAAATCTTTCGCGGGCACGCGCGTGCTCGAAGGGGTCGATTTTGATCTTCATGCAGGAGAAGTACACATCCTGGCCGGGGAAAACGGCGCGGGGAAAAGCACGCTTATTAAAATCCTGGCCGGGGTTCACGCGGACTATGAGGGCACGATGGAAGTGGGCGGTCAGGTGTGCCGCTTTCGTTCCCCCCGGGACGCCGCAACCCATGGTATTTCGGTTATCTACCAGGAACTTTCCCTCATTCCGTCCATGCGGGTGAGCGACAACATTTTCCTGGGCCGGGAACGGAGTACGCACGCGGGATGGATGCGTCATGGAAGCCAGGCGAAGGCCTGCGCGGCATTGATGGCGCGTCTGGGGTTGGATGTGAACCCGTCGCGCAACGTGGAAGACTACCCTATCTCGGTTCAGCAGACCATTGAAATTGCGAAGGCACTGGCTTTCGACGCCCGTATTATCGTGATGGACGAACCCACGAGCGCCCTCACCAAGCCGGAAGCGGAGCGGCTCTTTGCGATCATCGCCGAATTGAAGGCCAACGGCTGCGGCATTATTTATATTTCACACAAGATGGAAGAGATTTATCGTATTGCCGACCGCATCACGGTACTGCGTGACGGAACGCACGTGGGCACGGCGACCGCCGCCGACTTGCCCCGCGCCGCCCTCATCCATTGGATGGTGGGGCGCGATATTGACGAGCAGTTTCCCCGGCACGCACCGCACTTGGGCGGGGTGCGGCTCCAGGTCGAGGACTTCACCGTCCCCGACCCGCATGGCCGGCCGTATCCCTTGGTGGACCGCGTGTCCCTCCGTGTTCGGGCCGGGGAAATCCTGGGTATCGGCGGGCTGGAGGGCTCCGGGGCCAGTGCGCTGTTAAATGGGCTCTTCGGGGCCTATGGCCGCATCTTGGGGGGGCGGGTGGCCCTGGATGATTTCCCCTGCGCCGTGCGTTCCCCGCAACATGCCTTGCGTCATGGCATGGCCCTGCTGACCAACGACCGCAAGACCTCGGGCCTCGTGTTGTCCATGGGCATCGCGGAGAATATCACCCTGGCGTCCGTGCCCAAGTACTCGCCGGGGGGGTGGTTCAACCATGGGCGCGAAATGGAAACGGCCCGGCGTCATGAACGGGCCTTCGGGATCAGGGCGGCTAGTTTGACCCAGACCGTGGAGACCCTTTCCGGAGGCAATCAGCAGAAGGTGGTGCTGGCGAAATGGCTGGAGACCGCGCCCCGGGTGCTCCTGCTCGACGAGCCGACGCGGGGTGTGGATGTGGGGGCGAAACAGGAAATCTACGCGCTCATGGACCGATGGACCGCCGAGGGCATTGCCATCCTGCTCATCACCTCGGAAATGCCTGAACTGCTGGCCCTGAGCGACCGCATCATCGTAATGCACCGTGGTCGAATTACCGCGGAGATGAGCCGGGAAGAGGCCACCCAGGAGAAGGTTTTGGAGGCTGCCATGGGGCAGCGCTCGGGTGTCGAAGGAGTTGCCGGCCCATGATAAACAGGAAAACACACACCATACGGGCCCTGCTTGCCCTTCCCTTCACGCGGGCACTCATGGCGTTGCTGATCATTGTGTCGCTGGGCATGGTGTTTAACGCCGACGGTGCTTTCTTCGACTGGGGCACCCACCGCGACATGCTGCGCCAGGTGTCGGTATACGGCATCCTCGCCTGTGGCATGACGTTGGTCATTATCACGGGCGGTATCGATCTCGCCGTGGGCAGCGTTCTCGGCTTGATGGCGGTGACCTTCTCGATCCTCAGCATCCGCCTGGGCGTGCCCCCCGCAGCGGCCATTTTGTTGACCCTCTTGCTCGGGGCACTGTGCGGCGCTGTTTCCGGCGCGCTCGTGGCCCGCTTCCGCATGCAGCCCTTCATCGTCACCCTGGCCATGATGGTCTTCGCCCGGGGGCTGGCGAAGTTCCTTTCCGAAGGGAAGAAAATCCCCAACTACGTGGTGGGCCCCGATGGGTCGTACACCGAGGCCGTGCCCTTTTTCAGACACCTGGACACGCGCATCCTCGGGGGCAACCTGGCGGTGGTCACGGTTATCTTTTTCCTGTGCGTGTTCCTTTCGTGGCTGGTGCTGGCCCGTCTGCGGCCCGGACGCTATATCTACGCCATCGGCGGCAACGAGGAGGCGGCCCGCCTGTCCGGCGTACCCGTGGGCTGGGTAAAGGTGCTGGCCTACGGCATGAGCGGCTTTTTCGCGGCGGTGGCGGGCATCTGTCAGGCCGCCCAGGAAACCCAGGGCGATCCCGAGGCGGGCGCCACTTACGAATTGACCGCCATCGCCATCGTCGTCATTGGCGGCACCAACCTCATGGGCGGGCGCGGCAGTATTCTTCTTACCTTGCTGGGTACCCTCACCATCGGGTATCTTGAGAAGATTCTGAGCATCAACGCCGTGAGCGAGGCGGGGCGCCTCATGCTCACCGGAGGCATTATCATTGCGGCCGTGCTCCTCCAGCGGAGCCGGAAATAGCCCCCAGCGGGGCCGGGAGGAAAAGCATGAAGTACCTGGGTGGTCTGACGGCCATGGTCTTTGCCTTTACCGTGGTGCTGACCGGTTGCGGTAGCCGCGGCGGGAACAATGTGGGGAAGAAGGATGTATTCGTCATCGGCATGAGCCAGTGCAATCTGGGCGAGCCGTGGCGTGTCCAGATGGATGAGGACATCAGGGCGGCCGCCGCGGAGTACGACCATGTGAAAGTCCTTTTCAAAGACGCGCAAAACGACACGCTTCGGCAACGGGGCCATATCGAGGAGTTTATTCGCCAGGGCGTGGACGTGCTTATCGCCAGCCCGAAAGAGGCCGCGCCGTTGACCGAGCCCCTGGCCCGGGCTTATGAAAAAGGTATCCCGGTCATCATACTCGACCGGGCCGTGCTGGGCGACCAGTACACGGTGTTTATCGGTGCGGATAACCGTCTCATCGGCGAAGCCGCGGGCAAGTGGCTCAAGAAGGCCCTCGGGGGGAAGGGGAACGTGGTCGAGTTGAAAGGGCTCATGACCAGCGTGCCCGGTGTTGACCGTCACGAGGGCTTCCGCAAGGGTATTGAGGGCAGCGACATCAAGGTCATCTTTGAAGCCGACATGCAATGGCTTGAACCCAATGCCCGCAAGGAAATGGAATCCGCCCTCGCGCGCTTCGACAGGATCGACGCGGTCTACGCCCACAACGACCCCGGGGCACACGGAGCTTACCTGGCCGCCGCCGCCGTTGACCGCCAAAAGGAAATGATTTTCGTCGGGATAGACGCCTTGCCCAACGAGGGGCGGGCCTACGTGAAGCAGGGCATTCTGGCCGCCTGTTTTGAGTATCCCACCGGCGGCAGGGAAGCCATCGATACGGCGCTAAAACTGCTCAACGGGGAAGCGGTTCCGAAGAAAATCGTATTGCCCACGCGCGTCTACACGCCGGAGAACATCGACAGGGGCGGCGAAGCGCTGTAAAGAGGTGAATTCGGCGCCACAACGGGACCGACGGGAGCCAGGGGGCGGGTACTACTGAGAATGCCAGCAACTTCCTTATTGTCGAATTCGCCCGCCAAGGTAAGCATGGTGCTTATCGCGGTCGCCCTGCTGCCGGGGTGTGACACGTCGATTCACGATGCCGTGGCGCGCGGCGACCTGGCACGGGTCCGCGCCATGCTGGCATCCCGCCCGGAGGCCGTGGGGGATCGCAACGAACTGGGTAAGACCCCCCTGCACTACGCCGTGACCTTCAAGCAGGAGGCCATGATGGCCCTGCTCGTGAAGGCCGGCGCGGACTTGGACGCCCGGGACCACACCGGCATGACACCGCTCCACGTGGCCGCCATGTTGGGCCGTTCCCGGGAAGCGGAATGGCTGATTCAGGCCGGGGCGTCGCTCGAAGTGCCCGATCAGTTTGGTGACCGGCCCGTTCACACGGCCGCCCTTTTCGGACAGGGGCGGGTCCTGAAAGTACTGTTGGACGCGGGCGCGGCCCCGGATACGCCGAATCGTGCCGGGAAAACCCCCCTGGACCTGGCCCGGTCGCGGAGTCATGCGCGTGTCGCGGCCTACATCGAAAAGCGGGTGGTCCGACAGGTTCAATAATATCACCAACCGAAGGCGTACCGTTTCGCATGGTCAATCGTTCGGCCGACAAAGTAATCATCTACACCGATGGGGGATGCGTACCCAACCCCGGCGTGGGGGGGTGGGGGGCCGTGTTGCAGTACAAAGGGCGGACCAGGGAGCTTTACGGCGGTGCGCCGGAAACCACCAATAACCGCATGGAAATGACCGCTGCCATCCGGGCGCTGGAAGCGTTGAAACGGCCCTGCCACGTGGTACTTCACACGGATTCCCAGTACTTACGCCGGGGGATTACGGAATGGATGCATAAGTGGAAAAAGAACGGATGGCGCACCCGCTCCGGTCCCGTGAAGAACCAGGACCTCTGGCGGCGGCTCGATGAACTGATGGTGCGGCACAACGTTTCCTGGAAGTGGGTCAAGGGCCATGCGGGTCATGCGCTCAACGAACGCTGCGATGCCCTGGCCGCACGGGGCATTCGGGAGCAGGGCCGATAGACGCTGCTTGTTGGCGACGTGGACGGGGTTCCACAAGGACACATTTTTCTCGCCGCCGTCAAGGAGCAGAAAAAAAGTTACATTTCGCACCGTCGGGACGACTATCACCTTTAGAAGGCGGAAAGGATTGCTCCGTTCCGTGAGCCATGGCACTTGGAAAAGGGTCGATAAGCGCCGGATCCCGGGAAGAATCGAATGGTGGATAAGGATTACAGGGGAAGCTCCGAAGACAACCCGGTGGGGGGATTGGGGGAGTGTGTGCGCCGCTTGGCCCATGAGAGTGCCGCCCATCACCGGCAGGTACGGGAGCGGGCCCTGGCGCGGGCGCTTACCGCCGTGCCCGGCGAAACGCCGAGGGTTCCGGCCCGTGGTGGTACGCCTGTTTTTGTGGGTGTTGCGGCCTGTGCCATGGCGCTATGCGCCATAGCGGCCGGGTTTCTGCTGATCGGCCCCTCCGTCCGGGTGCCGCAAACCACGGGGATTGAAGCGGTCGAAGCCACGCCGGCACCCCTGCCCGCGGGCTGGCGGGTGGCGGTGCGCGAAGCGGAAAGAATGACGGACGGATCAGTCCGCATCCCCGGCGTGGTACGGGCTACCGAACCGGGACGATGGGTCGCCAGTGGAGACGGCCTTCAGGTATTGGAGAATACGGCGAGACGCAAGGACGTCCGCCGGGGAACAAGCCACTCGGGGTAGGCCCGGCGGCGCAAAAGGCAAGACTTACAACTGTACGAGGAGAATGGAAGATGAAACGTAAAGTAACGGCGACATTGGGATCGGTCCTGGTGCTGAGCGCATTGGTCACGGCGGCGGCCCTTACCGTGCCCAACAACCCTATTACCGGTAACCGCGTGGACAGCAACGGCCTCTATGTTCCGTCAAGCCTGGGTATCGGCACCACGGGACCGGTGCATAAACTGCACCTGTATAACGGCAGTACGAGCACCACCCGTTTCCGGCTGGAAAACGCATCGAACTACGTGGACATCGGCACCTTTGACGGCCGCCTCATGTTCTGGACCAGTGGCACCAACCGGATGACGATTCGCCCCACAGGTGAGGTCGGCGTGGGTGCCTGGCCCGCGGACGGCTTCCAAATGACCGTCGGCGGCAACCTGTGGGTCAAGGGCGAGGCCCATGTCAACGTGCTTCAGATCAACGGCGCGGACCTTTCCGAGCGTTTCGACATCGCGGCCACGGAAGGACTCGAAGCCAGGCCGGGCATGGTGGTCTGTATCGACCCCGACAAGCCGGGCGACCTGAAGGTGAGCACCAAGGCCAACGACAAGACCGTGGCCGGTATCATCAGCGGCGCGGGCGATGTGAAGGCGGGCGTCATCATGGGGCAAAAGGGCACCATGGGCTACGGCGAGCATCCCGTCGCACTGACGGGCCGGGTCTACTGCTACGTGGATGCCGGCTATGGCGCGATTGAGCCGGGCGACCTGCTGACCACGTCGAACACGCCGGGCCATGCCATGAAGGTGCAGGATCACGATGCCGCGCAGGGCGCGATCATCGGTAAGGCCATGACCGGCCTCAAGGAAGGTAAGGGCCTGGTTTTCGTGCTGGTATCGCTCCAGTAACGTGAACACGTCACATCAGTAGCACATACACCGGGCGGGCCGCGGACATTTCGCGGCCCGCTCTTTCCCTTCTCCCTTCCACGGTTCCGTGGGAACGAGTTGAAAACGTGTTGACCCCACCCTTCCGTCATCCCCGCGAAGGCGGCATTCACGGGAAAGATAGAGGTGTCGCTCCACCTCACGGCTCCCGCCTTCGCGGGGATGACGGTTGTTCGTGGCACGAATGGCTGTTGCGATTCCTGGTTCCGGCCAAGCCGGGAAAGGTTCCCGCGCAATGGCGGTCCATGAAAATCGTGAACGGTTACCTATTCTTCAAGCGACACGTCCGGGGGCGTGGCCAGGGCCACGGCAAGGACATCCACGGAAGCGGCCCCGGCACGGATGAGGGCACGGGCGCATTCCGTGACGGTGCCCCCCGAGGTGACCACGTCGTCCACCAGCAGGATCCGCCGGCCCGCCACGCTGTCGCCGCTTACCGCGAAGGCCCCGCGCACGTTGGATTGGCGCGCTTTGCCATGGAGCCGGCTCTGGGTGCGGGTGGGCCGGATGCGGGCCAGGGACGTGTCGAGCCGTGCGCCGGGAAACGCGGCCAGCCCTTCCCGGGCCAACCATTCCGACTGGTTGTAGCCTCGCGCACGTTGGCGCACCTTGTGCAGCGGGACGGGCACGAGCAGGTCGTAATCGCCGCATTCCATCTCCCGCCGGGCGAAATCCACCAGCAAGGCGCCCAGGGGGCCTGCGAGCCGTTCCCGTCCGTTGAACTTGAAGAGCTTGATAGCTTCCTCGACCGCACCGTCATAGCGCATGGCGCCGTAGGTACGGCGGATGTAGCGGTTCGGCTTGTCCCGGCAATTGGCGCAGGGGAAATTGCTTCGTGTTCCAAGGCCCACCATGGCCGGATGGGGACGGCCGCATCCCGTGCAAAAGGGCCGCTCGATGGCGGGGCTCATTTCCCAGCAGGTGGGACAAAAGAAGTTGTTTTCCTCCGTGAGAAGGCGCACGCCGCATTGCCTGCAATACTGGGGCAGCAGCAGGTTTTTCACCGCCAGCGTCCAATCCTGAAAACCGGCCATGATACGTTCCTCTTTAATGATGATTCCGCGCTCAGCCCGGAGCCATTATCCCGGGGGGGGCTTCGGCCTGGACGATGCGGCGCAGGAAACAACAAAGTGGTCGGCCAGTTCGGGATAGAGCGCATGGTAGGCGGCAAGGTTGCCGAGCACTTTTTTGACGTAGCTACGTGTTTCGCCAAAGGCGATGCACTCGATGAAACGGTCCATATCGGCGCCTCCGTAGCGCCGCCGCCATTTGTCACAGTTGCCGGGGCCGCCATTGTAGGACGCCAGGGCGTAAACGAGATTGTCGTCTGACCGGTCCAGCATCATGCGCAGGTAACAGGCGCCTAAACGCAGGGAGTTCATGGGGGACCCCAGGTTCCCCGCGTGGTCGGTGCTCACCGTGTCCATCTTGGCGGCAATCCAGCGCGCGGTGCGCGGCATGAGTTGCATGACGCCCTTTGCGCCCGCGTGGGATTCGATGCCCGCGCGGAAGGTGCTTTCCTGGCGCGACACAGCGAGGAGGAGAAAGGGGTCCAGGGCGTATTCACGGGCCATGGCCTTCACCTGGGGCCAGTAGACGAGGGGATAATCAAGGCCTGGCCGTGACGCGGCCTGTTGGGGTTTCTTCCCATCTTGTGCGCGCAGGAATTGCCACACGGTGTGGGCGAAGCCCGCTTCGGCCAGGGCGCGATACCAGGCCCCGGCCCCGGATGTTCCCGCCACTTCCTGGCAGATCGCCACGGCCTCGAACTCGCCCGCGTCCATACCGTGGCGACCGAAGAAGCGCAACCGTTCAATGCGCTGCCCCCCGGGTACGGGCGACGGGGGCGATGGGGATGGGTGGATGCGCAGGAGGGGCCGGCCCGGTGCCACCGGAATCTCGTGGTCGCCGGCCTCCGGGTATCCCATGGCCGCCAGGCGGGCCTTGGCGCGGTAGCGGTAATAATCCCCCCTGGCGCCCTTGGCCGCGCGTTCAAGGAAATGCCGCGCGGCCTGCCTGTCGCCTTGCTTCAACATGAGATCCGCACAACGCGTATGGGCCTGTGTCACGAAGGTACTCTCGGGAAACTTCTCAGTCAGCATGGCATAGTGCCGCAAGGCTCCGGCGGTATCCCCCCGACCGGCACGCCGTTCCGCCACCCGCACCAGGGCGTCATCCGCACGGAAACTTTCGGTACATTCACGGGCGATACGCAGGTAGATGCGCTCCGCGTCATCACGGCGTTTCTTCCCATTCAGGTAGTTCGCCAGCCACCAAAGGGCGTCCGCCGGATCGCGTGTGCCGGGGAAGTGTCGGATCAACAGGTCCGCCGCGGCCTCCGCTTTTTCATATTGTCCAGCCTCCGCGGCCTGATGCACCATCGACAGCAACCCGACCGGCAGCCACGGGTCGGACCCATGGGCTTTGGCCAGGGCGGGCCACGTTTCCACCGCCTCGGCGCCGTCCGTCCATTCGAGCCCCGCCGCGGGAAGGGCTTTCATGGCTTCACGGTAGGCCGAGGACCGCATCATCCCCAAAAGGGCCAGGGCACGGTCTTCTGCTTTGGGCGAAGCCACCAGCAGCCGGGCGGCCCGGAGACGGGGCCTGATGAGGCCCGAATTCAGAATGACATCACGGTAATGGGCGTAGGCTTCGGCCTCCCGGTCCGGCAGGGCGCCAAGACATTCGGCGTTCTCCCAGGCGTAGACGTCCATCCACCAGGGCCGGGGCGCTATGTTCAGTACATGCCGGTAGAGCGCGGCCGCTTTCGCATAGGCCTTGCGTTTTCGTTGCAGACGGGCCAAATCGGCGAAAGCCATGTCGGTCCAGGGGCCGTGCGGTTCCGCTTCGATTAAGCTGCCATACCGGGCCAGGGCCGCTTCGGAGCGTCCCATGTCGACCTCGGCCCGCGCGGCATAGACCTGCGCGAAAGGGGCCAGCATCGGGTATCGGCCGGCGCAGGCCTGAAAGGCCTCCAGGGCGTTGTCATAATCGCCCGTGCGCAGGGCGTCGTGGGCGGACAAAAACAACGATTCACCGGGAAGCGCGCCCAGTGAGAACGCGCACACCGCTATGCAATACAACACGGCAAGGCTCCTCAAAACATACCGCCTCAACGAGTGGCATAGCCTATCAGGGATGCCGTGGTCAGGCAAGGGGACTCACCCGGCCCAGCCGGAATCGTCTCTATGGAGAACCGCCGTGGTTTCGCGGGAAAGTAGAAGCGGCTTCCCGCCTCTTCTACCCCACCGTCATCCCCGCGAAAGCAGAGATTTTTTGAAGGGGTTTAATTTTCTTTCATTTTAGCAAGGGTGGCAATCCCAAGGGCACCCAAGAGGGATTAGTATACTTAATTATGGCGGTATTTTATTCGAGTAATAATGATGACGAGAAGCTGGTGCTGATAT
>JAJRTN010000130.1 GCA_024278275.1 Candidatus Hydrogenedentota bacterium | reverse complement strand
GTTGTGCTTCCAATTGTTGGAGCCGGGTCATACTCAATCCTCCTGTGGTTGTAATCAACGACCATGTAGTATATATACTACATGCTACTGCCCAAAAACAAAAGAAAAATCGAAAAACTCACTTTGGTGACGCAGGCCCGAGCAAAATGACACGAGCAAAATGGCATCCTTGGCGGGGCTTGAAGCCGTATGCTATCATCGTTCGCTGATGAGTTCCGGTAGACGGGGTTTCCATGTCCTCCTTCCTTCGTGTCAGGAGTTGATCCATGAGCAGATTGCGTGTGTGGTTGCGGTACGCGACGTTGGCCATTATTGTCGCGGTGGGTGTCTGGCTTCTGATTCCGCCCAAAGTCGAGGAGGACAAAGAGACCGGGAACGCGGCGGCGGCCACGGCCGAGATACGATATACCATCAAGTTTGCGCCCGGGCAGGCCTACATGCCCGACACCATCCCCTATGGTATTGGTCAACCTCTGCAGGGCCTGAAGAAGGTTCTGAACGACTTTGAAAAGCGTTTTCCCGACACGAAGGTGGATGTGGTGGTGACCCCGGGGCGGCGGGAGTACCTGGTGACCCAGCTCAGCAGCGGCCGGGCGCCCGACATCGTGAACTGGAACGTGGAAGATGTGTGGGTGGACATCCAGAAGGACTGGTATGTGCCGCTCGACGAGTTCCTGGATGCGCCCAACCAGTTTGTCCGGGAAAAGGGCGACCCCAACGCGCCGGGGTATGATCACTGGTGGGACATGCTCAAGTATCAGGCGGTGAGCCGGGGAAAGGCCGCCCCGAACGGCAAGAACTACTGCCTGACCTTCGACATGATTGAAACGGGGATCTTTTATAACAAGACCCTGTTCAGGAAGATCGGCGTCGAGGTGCCAAAGAACTGGGACGAATTCCTGGCCGTGATGGCCAAGATCCGGAAGACGGACACCATCCCCCTGATCATGGTGATCGACTGGTTCAACGACTGGACGACGGACCTGCTTTTTGACCAGCTCTATTACAGTCTGCTTCCCGGTATCGACCTGGTGAAGGATCCCGTTCGAGAGCAGTATCTTGAAGGCTACCTGGACTGGGACGAGTTGTGTTTTCTTTTCCGGAAGGGATTCTTCACCCGGGAAGATCCCCGGTACGTGGAAATCTGGCGGCACATGAAGGACATGCGCCAGTACTGCAACAAGAACCTTACCGGCGTGGACCCCACGCGGGAATTCGTCACGCAGAAAGCCGCCATGCTCTGGAATGCCAGCCCCATGACCTACCGTCTCTCGGCGGACAAGGACCTCGAGTTCGAGTGGGGCGTCTTTTACCTTCCCCCTTTCACGAAGGAGACCTCTCCCTACGCCTCGCTGGTGGACATGTGCGTCATTGGCGGGTCGGCCACGCAGTTGGAGGTGACCAACAGCGCCTACAAGGACGTGGCCCCCGGCACGGGGGACAACAGGAAAACCCAGGAGGAGCGGATGCGGGAGTCGGAACGCCTGCAACGGGTGATTCAACTCCTCCAATTCCTTACGCTGCCGGAAAACTACGAGCGTATCGTGAATGAATACGCCTGTTTCGTGCCCAATATCGTGGGCGTGCCCGTACTGCCCAGCCTCAAGCCTTTCGAGGAAATCCTCAAGCGGCGTTACACGACCACCAAGTGGGTCTTTACTTTCGACCTGAAGTTCGGCGAGATTCAGCGCCGCATGCTCGAGCTTTACCTGAATGACGGCACGGATATCGACGGCTTTATGGATTGGCAGGAAAACAACCTCAAGAACGCCACGGACAACCTGCTCTTACGTAAGAACGTGGATATGGATTCGCTGGAAAAGCGGTGGCGAGAATTGGCTCCCGTCCGGGCGAAGATGAAGGGGCTCCCCCCCGCGGTGGTGGAATCCGACAAGGAGATCCTGTCCAATGGCTAAGCAATCCGGGCGCATGGACGGTGGCGGCCTGCTCGGTCACCGGGCGCGCTTTACCCTGAGCTGCTACGCACTGTTGCTGCTGCCGGTTTCGGCGTTGATACTTTTCGTCTATGTTCCCGTCATCTGGGGCATGAGCGGTTCGCTCTTCGAATTCGAGGTGGGCGGGGATCCCCAATGGGTGGGGCTGCAAAACTACCTGGAGTTTTTCACCACCGACCCGGTAACCTGGCCCTCCTTCGCCCACATGCTGTTTTTCGTGGTCTTTGCCGTCTGCGTGCGCCTGTCGCTGCCGCTTATCGTGGCCAAGCTGATCTACTCGGTGCGCAACGAACGGGCGCGCTACTTTTACCGCATACTCTTTCTCGTCCCCATCGTGGTGCCGGGGGTGGCGGTACAGCTCATCTGGCAGGGGTCGATATACAACGATGCCGGCCTGGTGAACCAGGTCTTGGATCTTCTGGGCCTGGGTGGATGGAAGATGGGCTGGCTCAGTGATCCGAGGATTGCCCTGTTCATGGTGGCCTTCGTGGGCTTCCCCTGGGTGGGCGGCTTCGAGGTGCTGGTCTACTACGCGGGCCTTACGGGCATCCCCGAAAGCGTCACCGAGGCGGCCGCGCTGGAAGGTTGCACGGGGGTGCAGAAGTTCTTTCGCATCGACATTCCCATGGTGATGAGCCAGCTCAAGCTCATCCTGATCCTCACCATTATCGGCGGCGTGCAGGGCTTTGAGAATATCTTCATCCTCACCCAGGGCGGTCCGGGGTTCAAGACCATGGTGCCGGGCATGTGGATGTATCTCAACGCCTGGAGTTTCCAGCGCATGGGCTACGCCTGCGCCGTGGGCGTGAGCCTCTTCGTGATCATTTTCGGGCTCACCTTCCTGAATATGAAGTACTTCAAGTCAACGGAAGAATTGGAGGGGCGGTAATGGACAAGCTGCAACAGTTCATTCTCCACGCCATTATCTGCGCGGTGGGTATCCTGGTGTTGGTGCCTTTCGGCTTCGCCCTCAACAACTCCTTCCGCAGCAACAACGAGATCTACCACGAGTTCTTCGGATTTCCGGCCGGTTTCCAGAACATGATCCGCACGGGCGCCGCCGCCCTGGCCGGCGCACCCAAAGCCGGCGAAATCAAAACCGGGGCTGTCGATGTGACGGATGTTTTGCAGGAGACGCAACCGGCCGTGTTGGTGACGGAAGGGGATAAGCGGTATATTCAGTTCAAGGTCGACCGGGCCGAGATCACCGCGGAACGCCTTCTCGAATCGGCGAGGATCTGGTACACCACCCAGGAGGGCGCGCAAACCTACTACTACGAGGTCGGCGACCTGGCCGGTCCCACCAATGGCAGGATCGCCGTGGCGGATCAGGGCAACAGGATTCACCATGTGTCCCTGGAGGAAAGGGACGGCGACCGCTACCTGGTGCTTGAAAAAGGCCGGGCGCGCATCCTCAAAGAGGAAAGGGTCAGCCCGGCCCGTTACTGGGTGGCCAGGCAGGGGGGGCAGGCGGTGATCTATCGCGAAGCTCCCGCCCCCGAGGCTTTCAAACTCTACTGGCTCGGCGCCACCAAGGGTTACCGCCTGGGTTGGCTCACCCTTCGCGGTTACATGTTGAACACCATCATCGTGGTGGGCACAACGGCGTTGCTGGTGGTGCTTTTCGGTTCCATCACCGCCTACGTGCTGTCGCGGTACCGATTCTTCGGTTCCACCGCCATCTTCTACTTCATCATCAGCACCATGATGTTTCCCGCCGTGCTGACCCTTGTCCCCCTGTTCATGCTGGTGCGTTCATTGGGCCTGCTGGATACCTACTGGGCCATGATCCTGCCCTACGTGGCGGGCGGCCAGGTTTTCGCCATCTTCGTGTTCAAGGGCTTTTTCGACGGCCTGCCGGAGGAACTTTTCGAGTCCGCCCGCATCGACGGCGCGGGCCACCGCCAGATCTACACCAACCTGGTGCTGCCCCTCTCGAAACCCATCATCTCGGTGGTGGTTATCATGAATATCATCGGCACGTGGAACAACTTCATGTGGCCCTTCGTCACGAACACGAGCGGCAAGTACCACGTTATCGCCTCGGGCCTTTACGCCATGGCCACCTCGTCCTACGCGGCGAACTTCAGCACCATCTTCTCCGCGTACATGGTGTCCAGCCTGCCCCTGCTGATCATTTTCACCTACGCCACGCGGCCTTTCATCCAGGGCATCACCTCCGGCGCTTTCAAAGCGTAAGCGTACCGTCTTTTACCGGTACTTGGGTGTAGCGGGTTTTCGGATGGAGAAACCCCGCCCAGTGCGTTTCCTATAAACAATCTGCCGTCATTCCCGCGCACGCGGGAATGACGGTAAGGGGACGGTGTAGACAAGCTACTTGGTACACGCACAATAATCCCGCGAAGCATGGCCTGGTCAAGGATGCCGGGGACTACCCATGGTGCTCCAGGACCTGGTTCTTGCAGAATGCCAAGGAGTCTTTCCGCCGAACGGTATGTTCCATAAAGTATGATGATGTAAACGTAATGGATGACTTCCAGCACGCAGCGGCAGCCCCAATATGGAGTGCGGCAGCTTGCTGCCGCTTTCCTTACCGGCGGCTTGCCGCCTCTTAAAATCATCTATGATATTCGAGGATCCATGAAAACCGCATCGTGCCCAGTCGGGTGTCATGGATAACCGTTCAGAATCGAAAGAAAACGGGCGGCAAGCCGCCAATAGTGAAAGCGGCAGCAAGCTGCCGCACTCCAAAACCTACGGCGGGCGACCCGCGCACACTAACCCTTTTCCTGCGGGCTGTCCATTCGAAGACCGCCATCTGGTTCAATAAGGGTGATGGAAGTCCGGGTCGAAAACTATGGTATCGGTACTGGGAGACAGGTTTGTCATATCAGGGTGGGCCTTGGCCCACCAATACGTTGCTTTCGCGGCGTGCCGCCATCGTTCCTGCGCAGTTGCGCGGCACGGGCGCGGTTCCAGTACAATTGCGCCATGATCGGAATTCGGCCCACGCGGCGGAAGCATTCCAGGCCCCGGCACGGGCCATAAGACGCGCTCGGAAGGAGAGTTTTCATGGGGCCACTCATCGGCGTTGTCCTTCATGCGATAGGCGGTTTCGCGGCGGGCAGTTTCTACATGCCCCTGAAAAAGGTTCGCCACTGGTCCTGGGAAACCTACTGGCTGGTCTGTGGTGTGTTCGCGTGGATCATTACGCCGTGGGTCATGCTTTTCCTCGTGGTGCCTCATTCCATCGAGGTGCTGACCAGCGCCTCCGGAAAGGCCCTCTTCCTGGCGTACTTCTTCGGTCTTCTCTGGGGAATCGGCGGCCTCATGTACGGCCTGACCATGCGCTATCTCGGCATGTCCCTCGGCGTGGCCCTGGCCTTGGGCTGTTGCGCGGTGGTGGGGACCCTCGAACCGGCGATCCGTAATGGCACCCTCGTGGAAATGGTAAAGGAAACCGCCGGTCTCGTCACCCTGTCGGGCGTGGTTTTGTGCGTGGTGGGCATCGTCGTCTGCGGTATCGCGGGCATGTTCAAGGAGGGGGAACTTTCCGAAGCGGAAAAGACCGAAACCATCGAAGAGTTCAGTTTCGTCAAGGGCGTTCTGGTCGCCATCGTGGCGGGCATCATGAGCGCCTGCTTCGCCATCGGCCTGGACCACGGCGCGCCCATCGCGGAACGGGCCGCCGCGCTGGGCACGGCCAGCTTCCTGGTCAACACGCCCATTTTTATTCTCATCATGGGCGGCGGTTTCACCACCAACCTGGTGTGGTGCCTGTTATTGGCCATCAGGAACAAGAGCTTGGGCGACTACGGCCGTGGCAGGGGCGCTTCCCTTTCCGCCAACTACCTTTTTTCCGCGCTCGGGGGAATCACCTGGTACGGCCAGTTCCTGTTCTACGGCATGGGCGCCACCCAGATGGGGCGCTTCGGTTTCGCGAGCTGGACCCTCCACATGGCCTTCATCATCCTCTTCGGCAATATGTGGGGGTTGGTCCTGCACGAATGGCGTGGCTCCTCGCGGCGCACCTATCGTTTTGTTTTCGCGGGCATGGCCCTGCTCATTTTCTCCACCGTCGTGATCGGCATTGGCAACAAGATTGCCGGATAGCCTGTTTGTTTCGTCATAATGTTGCCTTCCGGGGGATTACTCCCAAAGTGGAAGCGGCTTCCAGCCGCTTTGAATGGGGCAGGATGCCGCACCTGCTTTTTTCGGAACCACGGTTCTTCATGGCGACGATTCCCGGTTCCGGCCAGGACGGTCCAGGTGGGCCTGAAGGGTTATGAAAACGTGAACATGATATCGTGGGAATTATTTTCTTCGCGGTATGACGACACATTACGACGACGCAGAAGGATATCATCATGAACAACACCGCCAACCGCAATGTGCGGGTCGGTCTGTTTGGCATCGGCCTCGACACCTACTGGCCCCAGTTCGAGGGATTGCTCGAAAAGCTCCGGGGCTACCAGCAGGACATTCATCACCGGATCGAACGGGACGGCGTGGACGTGATCGACGCGGGATTGGTTGACAACGTGCCGAAGGCGCGGGAGGCCGCCGGCCTCTTCAAGCGGGAAGACGTGGAGATCATTTTCCTCTACGTCTCCACCTACGCCCTCAGTTCCACCGTGCTGCCCGTGGTGCGGGAGGCCCGGGTGCCCGTGGTGGTATTGAACCTGCAACCGGTGACTTCCATAGACTACGACGCCTTCAACGCCCTGGGCGACCGGGGCAGGATGACGGGAGAGTGGCTGGCCCACTGCCAGGCCTGTTCCGCCCCTGAAATCGCCTGCGTTTTCAACCGGGCCGGGATTGATTATCACCTGGTCACGGGTACGCTCCGGGACGATGAGGCCTGGGCCGAGATCGACGCCTGGATTGAAGCGGCGCGGGTGGCGGCGGTGTTGCGCGATACCCGCGTGGGCGTGCTGGGCCATTACTACGGCGGCATGCTGGATGTCTACAGTGACATGACCCAGATCGCGGTCGCGCTGGGCTGCCACTTTGAACTGCTGGAGATGTGCCGGCTCAAGAAACTGCGCGACGCCGTCACCGACGCGGAAATCAACGCGCGGCTCGAACGATTCAAAACGGAATTCGAGGTGGTTCCGGAATGTTCGGAATACGAGTTGCGCCGGGCCGCCCACACCTCCTGCGCCCTCGACGCCCTGGTGCGCGAAAACGACCTGGGGGCCATGGCCTATTACTACGAAGGCGAGGACGGCAACGACTACGAGAACATCGTCACCTCCGTCATCGCGGGCAACTCCCTGCTTACGGCGCACCACGTACCCGTGGCGGGGGAATGCGAGATCAAGAACGTGCAGGCCATGAAGATCATGGACGCCTTCGGCGCGGGCGGATCTTTCACCGAGTTCTACCTTATGGACTTCGACGACGACGTGGTGCTCCTGGGCCACGACGGTCCCGGCCACATGGCCATCGCCGACGGGCCGGTGAAGCTCGTGCCCCTGCCCCTCTACCACGGCAAGCCGGGCGAGGGCCTTTCCATCGAGATGAAGGTCCGGAATGGGCCGGTGACACTCCTTTCCCTCGTGCAGGACGGCGCGGGCACGCTGAAGTTTCTCGTGGCCGAAGGCGCGTCCGTGCCCGGCCCCATCCTGCACATCGGCAACACCAACAGCCGCTACCGTTTCCCCATCGGCGCGAAGCGTTTTGTCAACGAATGGTCCCAGGCCGGTCCCGCGCACCACTGCGCCATCGGCGTGGGCCATGTGGCGATGAAAATCGAGAAACTCGCCGCCATCCTCGGCATCGCGTGCGTCCGGGTCTGTTGAGGAAGCCGGTCAAGAACGGGGCGCGGCGGTGGCCCCGGTGGACGGCGTGGATCAGGGGAACGAAGAATCCAGCGAATGCGGAGCAAACATTATCCATTCTTGACAAGTATTAACCCGGAATCGTTTGCCTGGGTTGGGGTTGAATGGCGATGAAGTAATGTTTTCAGGCTCCCGGCACGATGGCACAGCATTTGCGTCCACGCTTAGGTACGTAAGCGGCGTGCCCCCCCGCGACTGCGTCAAACCAAGGAGAAGTCCAATGAGCAGAGCATCCATGTTGGTTCTTTGCCTGGCTGGTGTCACGGCCTTTGTTTCCACCGCCGGTGCGGACCTAATCGGCGGTGTGGAGTTTCCCGATGGGGCGGTTTCTTTCGCCGATTCCGTGGTGAGCTATAATCCGGGACCGGGTGTTTCGTCCCCCCACAACAACCCGACGGCCGCCTTGGGCGTACCCGATACGGGCGGTCCCGGCACTTACGTTTCCCTGGGGTGGGGCGGTTCGATCATTCTCCGTTTCCTGGACAATTCCCTGACCACCTCCGGTGACAATGCGCTGGATCTGTGGGTATTTGAGATTGGTGCCGCCGTTGAACCCACGGCGGTCGATATCAGCACGAACGGCGCGGATTGGGTCAGCGTGGGTAACGTGAGTGGATCCACCGCCGGGGTGGATATTGACGCGTTTATCGGATCGGGCGTCATCCTCGGAGAACAGTACAGCTTTGTCCGGCTTACGGACCTCAACCAGCAGTTGAGTGGTTCGCCCTTCGCGGGGGCCGACATTGATGCCGTGGGCGCCATCAGTTCCGCGCCGCCCGTGGTCCCCGAACCCGCCAGTCTCACGCTCCTTGCCCTGGGTCTCGCCGGGGTGGCCGCGCGTCGCATGGGACGAAGGCGATAGCCGCGGATACGGTGGTCTCTCAGGCTGCGTGAAGTCCGCGGTCTGACGGGGACCTGTTTCCGAAAAGGTCCATCATCACCGGCCGACGGGGCGCCCGGTGCCCTGCGGCCAGGTGGTGTGGATGCCTGCGCGGGAACCCTTCTCTTGACGGACCCGCGCCCGGGGGGGCGTTGCGCCACATTGGGGCAAAGCGACCACGATTACCATCCCCCATCCGCGTTGCCGCGACCTTTCAGGCCGGATGGTTTTCACGCCGCATTGACCGGGCGATCCGCCGGGCGTAGAATAGAATCCGCGGTGGGGGTGTAGTTCTCCACGGAAGGCGAGTGCGTCATGACGTGGCGCGGAAAGGTTGACCGTGAGACGTAGTGCTTGGATTCTGACGCTGGCCGTGGTGGCGTCGGTGATAAGTGCCCGGGCGCCGGTGGCCGAGCCGGGCGGGAAGCCGCCCGATACCGGTTACGTGGTTCTGTGCCGCATCACCGGGATGATCGACGACGGCATGGCCGTGGTGGTTGACCGTGCCGTGCGCGAGGCGGCGGGGGCCTCGGCCATGATCTTCCTGGTCGATACGCCCGGGGGCCTGGTCGACGCGGCCATCAATATCACCAACACCATCCTCAAGGCGCCCTGTCCCACCATCGCCTTCGCGGACGGCATGGGCGCCATCTCGGCGGGCGCCCTGATCAGTTATGCCTGCGACCACATCATCATGTCGCCCGCGGCGAACATTGGCGCGTCCACGCCGTACAACCCGGCCGCGACGGGGTCCGAGATGGTCACCGAGAAGTCCATGTCCTTCCTTCGGGCGAAGTACCGCGCGCTGGCCGAGTTGAAGGGGCACAGCCCGGCGTTGGGCGAGGGTATGGTGGACAACACACTGGAGCTTTGGGGCTATCGCGGGGAGGACGGGACCTATACCATTTACAAGGTGCGCGATGATTCGGTGGTGGGCGTGACGGAGTCCAAACCCTCCGTACCGGATCCGGTTGATCAATTTTTCAAGAAGCTGGGGGAGGGTGCACCGATTCCCATGGAGCCCATCAAGAAGGCGGCGCGCAAAGCTCTGGGGGCGAAGTCGACCACCGAAACGGAACCCATGCCCGGGAAAACGCGTCCCCTCTCGCCGGGCGTGGATCGCGGCCAGATACCCCAAGGCGCCCGGCTTATTTCGTCGGCCGGGGAATTGGTTACCCTGACCGCCGGCGACGCGAAGGAATTCGGCCTGATTCCCGCGGTGGTAAACGATGTGGACGGGGTGCTGAGGCAATACGGTTACGCGGGCCTCGGGATCCATGAGATTGTTCCGACCTGGTCGGAAGCCCTGTTCCGCTGGCTTTCGAGTTCGATCATTACCAGCCTACTGTTGCTGGTGGGCTTCGGCGGCATTTATTTCGAGGTGCGCACGCCCGGTTTCGGCCTGCCCGGCATCATCGGCATATCGGCTTTCGCCCTTTTTTTCGGTGCCCAATACCTCATCGGCCTGGCCAACTGGATTGATGTCCTGCTCGTGTTGCTGGGGGTGGGATTGCTGATGGTCGAGGTGCTCGTGTTGCCCGGTTTCGGCGTGGTGGGGCTGCTGGGCATCATCAGCATGATCGCCGGTTTCTACCTGGCCCTGACGCGCGTGGTGATACCCCAATACGACTGGGAGTTTCAGCGGCTCGAAAGCGCGGGCGCTTCCATTATCACCGCCATGGCTTGTTTCCTTGTTTTGGCTTGGGCCACCTGGAAGTTTCTCCCCCGGACCCGCCTGTTTCACGCGCTCGTGCAGGAGGGCGTGCAGCGAAGGGATGATGGATACACCGTGCAGACCTCCGACGTGGTGGCCGGGGTCGTGGGTATGCGCGGGGTGAGCACTTCCATGCTGCGGCCGGCCGGTCGGGGACGTTTTGAAGACCGGACGCTGGACGTGGTGACCCGGGGCGAATATATCCCGAAAGGGCGCCCTATCCGCGTCATTCAGGCCACCGGTAATCGCTTTATTGTCGCGGAATGCGGCGAGGAGGACCCAGGGTGAGTGCCAAGCAATCCATGATAGCCATGCTTCACCAACTGTTGAAGGAGATGGAACTGGTCTATTCCACCGGATCGGGATACTACACGTGCGTCCCGTTCGCGAAGCGTTTCAACAAGCTTCTCGGCCAGGCGGGCGCCGTTTTGGGTGCGGACAACACCATGTTGAGCACTTTCGAGCCTTTGCCGGAGACGGATCCCAAGGATCCGGCGGACAAGAGCAAGGTTTTGCTTGAGGTGCGGGTTGAAGCGGGGCAGTTGATCGCCCTCCTGGAATCCGACACCAGGGAGGACACGCCATGATCGTGTGGATTTGGCTGCTCTTTCTCGCGGGCATGGTGCTTATCATCGCCGAATTCCTCTTGCCTGGCGGCGTGCTGGGCGGCATTGGCGCGATCATGCTGATTGTGAGCACCGTGGCGGGGGTCCGCGCCTATCCGGAAGCCGCCATGCTCATTATTGTGGGTGAGTTGCTGGGGGCGTTTCTTTGCGTTCTCGCGGGACTGTTCCTGCTCACCAAGACCAAAGCGGGCAAGGCCATCGCTCTGGAGAAGGTGCAGCTCGCGGAAGAGGGCTATGTGAACATGCCCAGCGAAACGAGCCTGGTGGGGAGCCATGGGACGGTTTTTACCGCCCTCCGGCCGGCGGGCACGATCATGGTGGATGGACGCCGAATCGATGCCGTGTCCGATGGCGTGTTTCTGGACGAGGGCGCGCGGGTCCGGATTATCGAAGTGAACGGCAACCGCGTATTGGTGGAAGCCGACGAAGACCCCCCGGAAGCGGAACCGGGCACAGGCCGGGCGCAATGAACGTAGAACCCTGAATGGGCCGGCCCCGGGCCACGTAAAGCGTGGGGCAAGCGGAAGATGACAACAGGAAAGGAACAGACCCATGCCTAGCAATCCGGTTACCGTCGTACTGGCGCTCGCGGTCCTGCTGATCGTGCTGATTTTCGGAGCCATCCTCGCCACCTTCTTCAACCTATGGCTCCAGGCGCTGCTCTCGGGCGCTCCGGTCAGTTTCATGCGTCTCATCGGCATGCGGCTGCGCCGGGTCAACCCACGCACCATTGTCTACAGTCGGATCAACTCGGTGAAGGCCGGCCTGACCATCTCCAATGATGAACTGGAGACGCACTACCTCGCCGGCGGCAACGTGGTCCGGGTCGTGCAGGCCCTGGTGGCGGCCAACAAGGCCAATATCTCCCTGAGCTTCAAACAGGCCACGGCCATCGACCTGGCGGGACGGGACGTGCTGGACGCGGTGCAAACCTCCGTGCGGCCCAAGGTGATCGACTGCCCGGACCCCGCCCGGGGGCAGGCCACGGTGGCGGCCGTGGCGATGGACGGTATTCAACTCAAGGCGAAGGCCCGCGTCACGGTGCGGACGAACATCAACCAACTCGTCGGCGGTGCCACCGAGGAGACCATCATCGCCCGCGTGGGCGAAGGCATCGTCACCACCATCGGCTCGTCGCCGACCCACAAGAAGGTGCTTGAAAACCCCGACATGATTTCCAAGGTGGTGTTGGGCCGCGGGCTTGACGCGGGCACGGCTTTCGAGATTCTCTCCATCGATATCGCCGACGTGGACGTGGGCGAGAACATCGGCGCCTACTTGCAGATCAAGCAGGCCGAGGCGGACAAACAGATCGCCCAGGCCCGCGCCGAGGAGCGCCGTGCCATGGCCCGTGCCCGCGAGGCGGAAATGCAGGCCCAGGTGGTCGAGATGTCGGCCCGTGTGAAAGAGGCCGAAGCCGAAGTGCCCCGCGCCATGGCCCAGGCTTTCCGCGACGGCAATCTTGGCATTATGGACTACTACAAGATGAAGAACGTCATGGCCGACACGGACATGCGTGACTCCATCGCGGGCCTGGACAAGGACAAGAACGAGAGCTGACCCCCTGTGTCCGGGGTGGGTGATTCGCCCGCCCCGGACCCCGGATTTGGATTAACCCACGTTAATTCCCCGACACGGATTGGACCCTTCCGATGGAAAACCTGATTGGGCTCCTCATATTCGCCGGCATCGCGGCCGTCAGTATGATCGCCAAGTTCGCCGAAAAAAGAAAAGCCGAACTGGAGCAGCAAGCGCGGCAGGCCCAGCGGCACACCCGCCGGGAAGACCTGCCCGAGGCCACGCGTCGCGTGCTTTTTGGTGAAGGCACGGGGCCGCGAACCGCCACGCCGCGTTCGGGCGAGCCGAAAATGGCGCAACCACGCACCGGGGAAGCACCGACGGCGCGCCCCGTTCCGGTCCCGCCCTCCCGGCGGGAATCCCGGCCCGCGGCGGCCGTGCCGAACGTGCGGCGTCCCCGTGAACAGCGCATGGCGGAAACGTCGCAACGCCGGCACGGGGGGATGACCGAACAGCCGCGGGCATTGGTCCAACCTTCGCCGCGGCCCACGGTCGAGCCCCGCGTGGACACCGCCAGGTCGCCCCGGGAGGCCTACCGCCAAACCCACCCGCGCGGGGAGGAGCAGCGTCCGGCACCGCCAGGGCAACCGGTGCGCCGCCGTCATCGCCGCCCCCGGCCTTCGGCCGAACAACATGCCGCCAGGCAACGAAACGCGCCCATGGGGCAAAAACACCCGGCACACCGGAAATGCGCCTCGGATCTCGCTTGGCTTTTCAGTTCGCCCAAGACCGTTCGCCACGGCATCGTGATGATGGAGATCCTGGGCCGCCCCAAAGGCTTGGAGGATAGCTGAGCGAGGCCGCGGGAGTCGCCGCCCGCCGCCCCGGCACGTTTGCACTTTGGCCCCGATGGGGTTAGAATACCGACGGGTGTAAAGAACCTCGGAAAGGCCGAACCGATGAACATCAAGGTGTTGCACATGGCCGGCGTGCTGTGTCTTCTTTTGTGTCTGGCCCTGATTTTGTTCCCCCAAAACGCCTCGGCAAAAAACCCCGACAAGAACATTGCCGAACAGACCGGGCTGGGCAGCAAGGAAATTGATAAGGACCGTTTGCCCGGCAAGCTGGAGATTGGACTCGCCGTGGGGTCCCTCGTGTTAATGATTGGCGTGGTCAAGTGGCTTTGATGAATACGCCGGCTCCATGCCGTACCGGCACGGTCGATCTCACATGGGAAACGGTGGTCATGCGGGAGGGGTGTCGTGGGTGAGCGTGTCCTTGTTTTGGACGACGAAGCCAGCATACTGGATTTGCTCGGCCAGCTCTTGTCCGAGGTCGGCCATGACTGCACGCTGACCACCTCGGCGCTGGAAGCGCTTAAACTCCTGGAAGAGGGTGACTTCGCGTTGCTCATGACGGACTTGAAGATGCCGGAAATGCACGGTATCGAGGTTGTTCAGCGCGCGAAAAAACTTGACCCGGACCTGGCGATTATCGTGGTGACGGCCCTGCTGGATGTCACCAACGCCATCGACGCCCTGCGCGGGGGGGCGGACGATTACCTTCTTAAACCTTTCAACCTGAGCGAGATCTGCCTGTCCGTCGAAAAGGTACTCGACCGACGGCGCCTGGTGATCGAGAACAGGCGGTACCAGCAGGAGCTGGAACAGCGCGTCGCGGAGGCCACCGCCGGCATCGAGGAAGCCAACCGGGAACTGTCTGCCACCAAGGATTACCTGGAAAGCCTGATCAACAGCACTGTGGACGCCATTCTGACCATTTCGCCCGAGGGGGAGGTCACCTTCGTGAACGAGGGCGCCCTCCGTATGCTGGGCTATACCCGCGATACCATGCTGGGGCTGAAAGCGGACGACCTGTTTTTGGGCGGTGCGGAAGAGGCCCGGTACGTACGGCGGCTGCTGGCGGATGAGGGCGTCCTCCAAAACTACGAAACCGAGTTTCGCCGCCAGGGGGGGCAAACCTTGCCCATCAACGTCACCATGTCTCTGGTCAAGGGGCCGGACGGCAGTCTCATGTCCCACTTGGCCATCTGCAAGGACATCACCCAGCAGAAAAAACTTGAGCGGGACTTGAAGGAAATGTCCATCAAGGACAGCCTGAGCGGCCTGTACAACCAACGGTATTTCTACGACCGCATCGAGTCGGAAATCTACCGCGCCGAGCGCCAGAACCGGCCTCTCTCGCTGCTCCTTTTCGATATTGACCAATTCAAGCCCTACAACGATTGCCACGGACACCTGGAGGGGGACAAAGTCTTGCAGGCCGTCGGAGCGCTCGTGGTGGAATGTACGCGGGAACACGTGGACATTGGTTTCCGTTATGGCGGCGACGAGTTTACCGTGATTCTTCCCGATGCCAACGAGAACCAGGCGCGGCATATTGCCGAACGTATCCGTTCCACCTTCGAATCACGGCAATTCGACCGGCTCACCCTGAGCCTGGGCCTGGCAACCTACGCAAAGGGCGCTTCCCTGCTCTCTTTTATTCGCTCCGCCGACGTGATGATGTATGACGCGAAGCGCTCCGGCGGCAACCGGGTGTATGTGTACAACCGTGCATCCGCCCGGCACGAGGAGCGGGCCGACGTGCCCCCCAGAAGGATACAATCATGAAGTTTGGCATTTGCAGTGAGATTTTCAAGGAATGGAACGACATTGGGCGCACCATTGACTACGTGAAGGAACTGGGCTACGACGGCCTGGAAATCGCCCCCTTCACCTTCGCCCCTTACGTGACCCAGATCCCCGCCGCCACCCGGGAAATGATCGTTCGCCGGGCGGCTGAAGCCGACTTGGATGTCATCGGCATTCACTGGGTCTTCGTCGGCCCCGATGGCGTGCATCTTACCCATCCCGACCCGGAGGTGAGGAAGTTCACCGTCCAATACCTCATCGACCTGGTCCACTTCTGCGGGGATATTGGCGGCAAGGTCATGATCTTCGGATCGCCCCAACAGCGCAATATCGAGGAAGGCGTCACCTACGACGAAGCTTTCGACTATGCGCGCCAAATCTTCGAACAGGCCATGCCCGCCTGCGAGGCCCGGGGCGTAACCATCTGCATGGAACCCCTGACCCACCTGGAGACCAACTTCCTTCTCTCCGCGGCGGAAACCAAGAAACTGGTGGATGCGGTGGCTCACCCCAACTACCAGATGATCCTGGACACCAAGGCCATGACCTTCGAGAAAGAAAGCCGGGCCGATCTCATCCGGAAATTCGCCCCCTGGGTGAAGCACTATCACGCCAACGACGAGAACCTGAACGGGCCGGGTTTTGGCGACGTCGACTTCGGTCCCATTTTCGAAGCACTCAAGGAAGTGGACTTCCAGGGCTACGTGTCGGTCGAGGTCTTCAACTTCGACCCCGGTCCCGAGACCATCGCGTCGAAGAGCCTCCAGTACATGAAGCAGTTTGTATAGGTCCCCGCCGTACGCCCGGCACAAGGCAGTCTCTTATGGCCATCCCCCCCAAAAAGGATCCCCTCGCCCTGTTTCAGCAATGGTTCGCCGAGGCGGAAGCCCATGAAGCGATCAAGGAACCCACCGCGGTGACCCTGGCCACGGCGGACGCCCACGGCCGGCCCGATGCGCGCATCGTCCTGCTCAAGCACTACGATGCGCGGGGTTTCGTCATCTACACCAACCTGGGCAGCGAGAAAGCCGCACAACTCCAGGTCAACACACAAGCGGCCCTGTGCTTTTATTGGATGGTCCTTGATAAACAGATTCGAGTCCGGGGACACATGGAAGCCGTTTCCGGGGAAGAGGCGGACGCCTATTTCCGCAGCCGCCCCAAGCTCAGCCAGATTGGCGCCTGGGCCAGCCGTCAGTCCAAGCCCCTTCCCAGCCGTTTCGCGCTGGAAAAACGGGTGGCCCGGTTCACCG
>JAJRTN010000129.1 GCA_024278275.1 Candidatus Hydrogenedentota bacterium | reverse complement strand
CCACCAACCAGGCCCGTCCGCCTTGAGTATCCCGATATCCCCCGGACAGGCTTCCAAGAGAAGATCGCCGGGAACCGCGGCATTCGGGTCGGCCACGGGCGCTCCGCCGCGCTCCGCCGTGACGGCGACGTTGGGCCGCACTGCCCCTTGCGCCTTCACGGAAGATTTACCGCCATACGTCAGCCCAATAGTCATATAGGTTGCCGTCGGGCTGTAGGCGTGACCTGAACCGCCCAAGGGCGCGGAAGGTGGATTCAACGGCTGCTCCGGCTCGGGATACACCTGCTGGCCATCGACAAACCAGCCCGCGGCCGTCATGGACGGAAAGGGATGGGTCTCCAAGTAAAGGCTGGCGCCCGGCCGACCGCCACCACCAAAGGTGTTATCGTTGGGGTCGCCGGGGTCGTAAAGGGCGTTGCCATTCCCGGCGACGAAGCCCACCGGCGGGCCTTGGTACTGGTTCATATCGCGGTCGACGAGGACTACCCCCGTCTCGACGCTGACGCCTTCGACCCCGCTGGCGTTTTTCGCGGTGTCGCGGGTGACGCCGCCGACCACTTCGGTATCATCGGCGAGGATGGCCACGATGGGCGTCTTCTCCGTGGCGGGCATGCTGCCGGAACCCGGCGCGAGCGGGTTGTTCGCGGCGACGAGCGCGTCCGTGTCGTTCTCCGTTTCCGGAACGGTGATACTGTCGCGGACGAAGTGACCGCCGTAGAGCAGCTTCACGTCGCCACGATAGCCGATGTAATTGATGTTCACCTCCCGCGTCGCGTAGTCCTCGGGATGGTAGTAGAGTTGGCCGTCGGAATGCTGCTCCATGATCCAATAGTGATTGGTCGGGCCCGCCAGGCCGATGGGACTGCGGAAAGCCTCGTGGAAATCGAGGTAATCCACGCTCACCGTCTGCGTTTCGCCACCGGCGCCAAGGATGTCGTAGGTGTGCGTTTCGAGACCGGGGGAAGGGTAATCTTCCGCGATGGACATGTCCGCGCTTCCGTCCGAAACGGACAGGCGGAAGACGCCGCCATCCCCTTGCCAGAAGGTCGTGCTGATACTCGTCTCCACCACCGGTGCCACGACAATCAAAGTCTTCATTGTGCCACGAAAATACATTTCGTTCGGAAGTTACCCGTAATTGTTATCCGTAATTGGGCAAACTCTCACATCTTATTCCCCTGAAGACCGCGGTTCCTCCACTTCGAGTCTTTCTCGATCACGGTGTTCGGGCCGACATTGCCAAGGCGTAGAAAAGTCCGCTTGCGCGGGTCGCTGAGTTTCTCTGGCGTGACACAACCTTCCACGGCCATGACCACATCGCCCGTCAAAGTGTCAATAAAAACACTTACAATCCGTCGATACTCATCCTCCGGATAGACTAGGATTCTCCAGCAATGCTTGGGACTCTGTATCGGCTTGACCTCAAACGGTGCGTACTTTTCAAACGCCCCTGAGTATGTAGCATTATTCTTGATGAGTATGACACGTTTGAACCCACTTTCCGCCAATTTGAAGGGTCGAACAGTAGGACGTTGGCCGTCGTCCCGCTGGAGGTGCTTAGCAAGGAGTTCGGATGCTATCGCCACGGCTTCTGATTCGGATACGAACACCCGCATGTCCCGTGGGTAATTCTCCTCGCTGGGCCATTCGCCATCCACGGAGCGAAGACATCCATCCACTTCGAATCTTACCGATAGTACATTTTGGAAGAAGTAAGCACCTTGATGGAAACATCGAAGATAGATTTCCCAGCCCCCCTGATTCCGGAACAGCTTGGTCTCCGGACGCAGGCAGTCGTCATTCAGTCCTGCGGCTTTGACGAAAACCTGAATGGCCTGAACCACCTCGTAGGGCGTGGCGAGGGTCCTTTCGGAAGGTTCGGTTTCGGAGAAGAGCATGAAGTTGAGCGGATAGGTGTTCGGCGTCACAAGAAGATGAGACACGCGTCGGTCGTGTCCCGCCTGGTGCGCGAAAGGAAGCAGCCCCGGAGGAAACGTCCTGTCGGGGCAAGCAAGCTCTTCCTCTGATAAGTCAAAGAAGATCACCGCAACATCTTCCCTTCGCCAAGAGAACCGAAACGCCGTAAAATCGGATAGTAGCCTTCGCGTCAACGGTGCAAATGGCGCAATTTTTTGCAGCAGATCTTCTGGAATCACCGCTGCAATACGCGCCTGAACCCATGCTCTGGAATCATCTGCCAATTCGGAGGGCAACTCGCGCAAAGGCACTTCCGCACCAGCTGAAACCAATAGTGATCCGACTATCAGTAAAACCAATATGCCATACCTCATCAAAAACCCTCCCGTTTTGACGACCATCAACATTCGACTTCCATGTATCCCTATTCGGACTCATGCGCGCTCCGCCAGTATGCGTCGATTATCTGCTGAATGCTTTCAAGATTCCCTGATGCGTTTGGGTTTCGTGACCAATTCATTTTGGGGATCTCGGATTCGAGTATATACCACGAAGTTAACTGTGTAGTGTCAATGACAGTATTTGCCGCACCAACAGCATTATGGAATGACACACCGTCTCTGAGTTTCTCCCAAGCAACCTTGTCCGCTATGGTTACATGCGCTATGTTTGGCTGCTTCGACCATCCCATCAGGATTACCGCATTAAAGTCTTCGGGCGTGAATGAAGAGAAACCATCGCATGCCGTTATATGCGCTACAAGTATCTTTGGGATACTCAATGCTTGGAGTTCGGCCCTCGTAAGCCATTGTCCCGAAAACTCAAGAGCTTGGCCATTGGTAGCGCCGTGTGCGATCGTATAGAGTACATCGATACGGCTTGGGAATACGTCGTTATACCCAGTTCCAATTTGGGTAAGGCTTTCGGTGAAGTGTTCCTCCGTCACGGAGGTCTCCAGAATGGTCCGGTCGCCCCCATAGAGGGCCCACCCATCTGATTGCCCATTTTTATTACGATGTGTCACGCTCTGAATGACGGGTGCCACGGTGGATGCTGCCCCACTGAGCGTGGAGCCACCGGATACTACATAGGCCACCGGCCCCGCAATCCGTGCCATCACCGGGACGTACTTCGGTGTCGAACACCCCATCAGAAAGCCGTTTACCAACTCTGGGAAATTAAGTATGATAGTTGTGCTTATCGGCCCTGATGTTCCCCCTGGCACTGTCACGCCAGCGGGGCAAGTGGTGGTTGAGTCTTGCGTTTCACCATCTACTTCCCACCCATAGAGCGTGTGGCGAGGAGCCGGCATACCGGTCAGTGTTACGGACACCCCCGGACGTCTTACGGTCAAAGGGTCACCGGGGTCGTAGAACTGGTTGGAGTGGCCCAAAATGTAACCACCCGCAAACCCTGTTCGAATGGCATCAACGTGCAGATCCAAACCAACTGGCTCCACGCCGCTCACCCTATCCGCAGTTGTGCGTGTAGTGGTTCCGTCCGTTTCGGTCGCGTCGGCCAAGACTGCGATGATGGCGGTATTCTCCGAGGCCAGCATGCTGCCCGAGCCGGGGCTGAGCGGGTTGTTCGCGGCCACAAGAGAGTCCGTAATGTCGGTCGTACTGGGGACGGTAATGGTGGAACTAACAAGGTGTCCGTGATAGAGGAGCTTAGTGTCGCCGCAGTAGCCGATGAACTCGATCAGGACCTGACGGGTGCTGTAGTCTTCGGGGTAATAGAAGCCTATGCCATCCGCCCAGCGAACGGGCTGGCCAGAACGGGGATTGGCCAGACCGGCGGGACTTTGAAAGGACTCCTGGAAATCAAAGCAACTTGACTGGACGGTTTCAATCGCGCCGCCGGGAGCAAGGACCTCGTAGGAGTAACTTTCTTCATACCCCGTGTCATTGAACGTGAGGTCGGCAATCCCTTCGGACAGCGCGCAATCGAAACTTGCACCTACGCCCGACGGAAACGTGGCCGTAACGGTATGCTCCACCACCGGCGCCACGACGTTCAGCGTGAAGTTGCCGGTGTCCACGGGGGGCATGTAAAACGTGTGGCGCTTTTCCGGGGTGGGGCAGTTGTTGATGGCCGTGCCGGGGCTGGTGGTGATGGCGAAGAGATTCAGGCCGAAACCGGCGGGGTGGGTCTTCGCCACGGCGCGGACCAGGATCTCCGTGCCCACGGGGTAGTTCCACATCTTGGCCACGCCGTTCTCCTCCGTGTCGCCCACGCCGTCGATCACCACTTCCCGCAACGGGTCGTCGTCCGGGTAATCCCGCACCGTGAGGATAAGTTTCGCCGGCACGTACTCATGGGGCACGTTGTTCCCGTCCGTCCACGTCTCCACCAGGCCGTCGAAGGTGACCGGCGCGTAGCCGTCGGGCGCGTAGGTCGAATCGTAGGGTGCGGATCCATAGCTCGCGCCCGAGCCACAATAACGCTCGCGCATTTCCGCCGCCAGGCTCACCGCTCCGTCCATGGTCAATTCCAGGTCCAGCGCGCCCGTGTCATCAAGCGAATCCACGTCCAGCCCGCCCCACGCGTCGAAGACATAGTCGCCCGACTCCACCACCCGCAGGTAGACGCACTCCTCCACCGGATACAGCCCGCCCGACGGCACCACGGAACCCGTGGCCCCCGGCGTCATGTCCAGCGTGAGGGCGTTCACATCGATTTCACCGATATTCGTGTCGATGGCCCCGTCATAGGGCCGCACGCGAAAATTGTCCACGTTGTACGTGGCGCGGCCCCCCGTGGGCGCGTCGATGGAAAAGCCATAGCCCGCCGCGCGGTAGACGCCCGACAGTTGGTCATCCGCGCCGAGCACCGGCGACGGCCACGAACCGTCATCCGCCCGCCGCCACACCCGGATATCATCGCCCACCATGCGCATGCGTATGTTGTACCACCAGTTCGGCTCCGATTTCACCGCCGTGTTCGTGGCGACGGCCGTGGTGTTCGGGCCGATCTCCTCGTACACCCCAAACCCTTCCGGCGTGATCTCCAGGTAGAGCCCCGAGCTTCCCGTGAGACTGTGCCGCAGGTAGACCCGCAGCTTTTGTTCCTCCGCGCCGATGCCCGCGCGGTCCCGGTCATCCGTATAGCGGTACCACAGGGAGATGGGGAGATCTCATGATCCGCCAAGGGCACAGAAAAAGATACTGTCGCAGCTAAGGGAATATAATAGGTGACTGCCTCAATGGGTGCGTTGGCGCGTTCACTTCTTTACGCATTTGTTCGTCCGGTAACTCCCTTACTGTGATATCTGGGTAGGACTTTCTGGAGTTTGTGTAGATCAGAAGCGTCAAGGGTGGGATCCGTTGTCAAGGAAAGTACCTCTGTGTTCCGCCAATGACATGGCCAGTATCGGCATCCACCCAAACGACCGCAGGGAACCAATGCCCCCTTTCGGAGTATTCGAAAGCAACCTCCCAGCAGACAGATGCTGCCGGTGGCGATATCCGCTGCTCATGGGAAATCCGAGAGTCTGGAAATCCATTCGGGCAGGCAACTACAAGTTTGCCTCGCAGCTTGGAATCATCTGGAATACGATGCTCCCTGTACGGCCCCGAAAAGTACGTCTTTTTTTCCAACCACTTCTTAAGTAAACGGACAGCCTGTTTCCGATCAACTCGCCGCTCGCCCGGGGATGGCACGATGACTGGGTAGTACAGGAACAGGTTGATGCGACCGGAATAGGCCGAGATGCGTGCCGTCACTCGGCGGCCTCTGCATGGCATGCCCTCGTAGCTAAGAGAAAGTGTCAGGTGCCAGTAGGCTCCATACAGATCGGCTTTGGCAGACTTCTTTCCGTTATCTGCTGGAATCTCGTTAACGTCCACAAAACGAAGACTGTACTCCTCTTGTTTCATGGGGATTTTCAATTCCTGGGCAAGCGGGAGAAAAGAGGCAAACGCCTCCTCTGCGGATATCGCATCATCATGAGTTAGACCCTTCGTCGCTTCCTTCTCCCCATCTTTCATGTGTTGCCTCGAAAACTCGTAGAGGCAGGCAGACTCGCCGTCAAACACTCCGCGCCAGGAATCCCCTAACAGCCGAATGAGAACCCGCCCGTTTACCGTCTTCGGTTCAGCTTTGTTCAGGACGATGTCTATCTCCCTTGCCCCCTTATCACCCATGAGAAAGCGTATGATTCGTGAGGCCCGATCACGGATGCTCTCTCTCATCTCGACCTCTGCTAGAGGCATTTCTACCACGCCAAGGCCAAGTACCATGATCAGAAGACCCGTTAGCACACTGCGCATGCAAAACTCCCTCCTTCTACGCTATTTCGCGACAAGTTGCGTGTTGCCCGTGCAAACGGGATACGCATCGTCCCCTCCCTCGACTAGTCCGTTCCTATCCATGGCCTCGTCTACAGCATCCTGGGCATACTCACCTTCGGCCATAAGATCCCAAAAATCTGCGTCGAAGCCATTGTCTCCCCACCACTCAGTTACAAGATGGATCCACCCGATGTAGCAATCAGCATTAAATGCCTGCATGAACGAGCTGGCATGCTGCCCGCCCGCAGACTCACAGGACCCTATGTACAGAAGCTTGTAACTCGCATTTCCAATATGGGCACTCACCTCATCTTCAGTGATGCCCCATTTAGGATCGGTGTTCTCATCCGCACCCGTCTCTATGGTCGGGCCGTGTCCGTTAAATGCGAATACTTCATTGAACGGAATGGCTGTAAGCACCTCCAGCTCGGTCAAACCATCATGGTTTAGATTCGTTACCAAGTAACCCATTCCCGCTAATTCAGAAGCAGAATTATGGTAATCAAGAATGTCTGCCCCTGCTTTTACGACCAGCGCCTTCCCTGGCTCCAACACAGCCGTTATCATCGTCATTCTTGGTCCGGATCCTTCTCCGCCATCGAGTTTGGCATCCACAGTGATCTTCGGGTTCTTGTCGCCATGGTATGTCACGTAGCTGGGATGACTCCCCTGATTGTATTCATGAATGGGCGTGCCGTCCACCTTCCATTCCTTAAAATGGTACGGAAGATAGGCATGGGCGTCCAAGATTATCGCCTGGGATGGACGTGTCATAGGGGTATCCAACAAAACGTAGCTATCACCGGGGTCATAGCAGAATTGCCCCTGACCAATCATGTAGCCTGGGCCGCGTTCGAACGAACTGCTTCCCTCCAGTTCTACCCACTTCCCAACGCTTGTAGCGCCTACACCTCTCAGGTTCACCGCAACTATCAGTGCCTGTCCATTGATATCGGCTTCGTCGTTACCCAGCCAGGCCACAACGGGCGTGTTTTCGGTGGCTGGCATAAGTCCCCTCATATAGACACCTAAGCTGGAATAGTCACACCACGGCGTAATCGGGTTGTTGGCGGGTACCACGGTGCTGGGATTGCTGGTACCGTCAACTGTGATGCTGTCGCGGACGAAGCGTCCGTTGTAGAGCAGCTTCACGTCGCCCCGGTAGCCCTGGAAGTTGATGGCCACCTCCCGCGTCGTGTAATCCTCGGGATAGTAGTACCATGCGCCGTCCGCGTGCTGGTAGGTGAGATTGGGGCCGCAGCCGACACCCGCCATGCCGATGGGTGCGCGGAAGGACTCCATGAAGTCGTAATACGCCACCCCGACGGTCTGCACGGCGCCACCGGGGCCGAGGACATGGTACGTGGGCCGATCATACCCGCCGCCGCCATCGGCCATGCTGAATTCGGCGATACCTTCCGAAAGCGTCAAATCGAACTTCCAATTCGAGTCCGGCCAGAATTGCCCCGCATGGTCGGTCTCCACCACCGGTGCCACGACGTTCAGCGTGAAGTTGCCGGTGTCCACGGGGGGCATGTAGAAGCGATGTCGCTTTTCCGGGGTGGGGCAGTTGTTGATGGCCGTGCCGGGGCTGGTCGTGATGGAGAAAAGGTTCAGGCGGAAACCGGCGGGGTGGGATCTTCGCCACGGCGCGGACCAGGATCTCCGTGCCCACGGGGTAGTTCCACACCTTCGCCACGCCGTTCTCCTCCGTGTCGCCCACGCCGTCGATCACCACTTCCCGCAACGGGTCGTCGTCCGGGTAATCCCGCACCGTGAGGATAAGTTTCGCGGGCATGTACTCATGGGGCACGTTGTTCCCGTCCGTCCACGTCTCCACCAGGCCATTGAAGGTGACCGGCGCATAGCCGTCGGGCGCGTAGGTCGAATCGTAGACATAATGGACCGACCGGCTCGGATCGCCTATTCGTAGGTTAAGCTATACTTAAGGTCCACCGTAGCCCAGCGCTACATACGAAAGGAACCGGTCATGTCCATGAAGGAGAATATCATATTTGTT
>JAJRTN010000128.1 GCA_024278275.1 Candidatus Hydrogenedentota bacterium | reverse complement strand
GTCCCCAGTTCTATTTCCGTACGACGGACGTGACGGGTTCGCTGAATCTGCCCGAGGGGGTGGAGATGGTGATGCCTGGGGACAATGTGACGATTACGGGCGAGTTGGGCAAGTCCATCGCCATGACGGAAGAGCTTCGCTTCGCCATCCGCGAAGGCGGCCGCACCGTCGGCGCGGGCGTGGTCAGCAAGGTTATCGAGTAGGCCCGTTTATTGAATTGACGGTGTATTCGCGAAGTTGGGACCAGGCCGCCGGGCGAACCGGGTGGCCGCCTTTGGAGAACGAGCATGGCTGCAAGCCATAAGATTCGGATTAAACTGCGGGCATACGACCACCGTTTGCTCGATCAGTCAACCAAGGAAATCGTCGGGGCCGCGCAGCGTACGGGCGCATCCGTGGTGGGGCCGGTTCCTCTGCCCATGTTGCTGAGCAAGTACACGGTCAACAAGAGCCCCTTCATTGACAAGAAATCACGGGAACAGTTCGAAAGCCGAACCCACCGCCGTTTGGTGGACATCATCAATCCGACGGCGAATACGGTGGACGCGCTGATGAAGCTGGTGCTTCCCGCGGGTGTCGATGTTGAGATTAAGCAGTAGCTTTGCCGCGGGTTACGGCGAACCTACCGTGCCTGTAAGCAGGCTACGCTGTAAGGATAACCAAGAACATGGTCAACGGACTATTAGGGCGTAAACTGGGCATGACCCGGGTTTTCACGGAAGACGGCCGCTGGATTGAGGTCACCCTCCTGGAAGCCGGTCCCTGCACGGTTGTTCAACGCAAGACCACGGACAACGACGGCTATAACGCGGTGCAGGTCGGTTTTGGCGAGCTTAAGGAATCGCGCTGTAACAAGCCGACCGCGGGTCATTTCGCCAAAGCGGGCGTGCCTGCCAAGCGCGTATTGCGGGAGTTTCGTGTTGATGCGTCGAGTGAACTGAAAGCGGGCGACGAAATCGGTACCGACATCTTCAAGGTGGGCGACCGGGTCGACGTTTCGGGCACTTCGAAGGGTAAGGGTTTCGCCGGCGTCATCAAGCGCCACGGCTTTGGCGGCGGCCCCGGCGGGCACGGCTCCCATTTCCACCGTGCCCCGGGTTCCGTCGGACAGAGCGCGGATCCGGCGAAGGTTTACAAGGGTAAACGCCTGCCCGGCCGCATGGGTAACGCCAAGGTTACGACCCAGAATCTGGAAGTCGTGACCGTGGACGCCGAGAAAAACCTGATCGCCGTGCGCGGTTCGGTGCCGGGCGCCAATGGCGGTTTGGTGGTGCTGAAGCACACCGTGAAAGGAGCCCAGTAACCATGGCCTCCATAAAAGTATACGGCATGGACGGCGCGGAACAGCGCACCGTGGAAGTGAGCGATGCGGTTTTCGACGCGGCGGTGAACGAGGCCCTGGTCCAGGAGACCGTGGTTTCCCTTCAGGCCTCCCGTCACCAGGGAACGCATAAAACCAAGGTGCGTCATGAAGTGAGTGGCGGCGGTGCCAAGCCCTTCCGCCAGAAGGGCACGGGACGCGCCCGGCAGGGCAGCAGCCGCGAACCGCAGATGCGGGGCGGCGGCGCGGTTTTCGGGCCGCGTCCGCGCAGTTACCGGAAGAAAACACCGACCCGCGTCAAGCGGCAGGCCATGTGCTGCGCCCTTAGCGAGCGGTTGCGCCAGGGCCGGCTGGCCGTGCTTGCGGGGATGAAGTTTGATGTTCCGAAGACCAAGCCTTTTGCCGCCATGTTGGGGAAGGTTTTGCCCGAAGGGCGCAAGACCCTTTTTATCACCGCGGCGCCGGATGAGAACGTGGCGTTGTCGTCCAGGAACATCCCCCGGGTGGCGCTTTCAACCGCCAGCGACGTGAATGTGTTGGATGTACTGGGAGCGCGTCGGATTCTCATTCAGGAAGAGGCCCTCGCGAAGCTGGAGGAGCGTCTGTCATGAATGTGAGTGCTCATCAGATTGTGATTGCGCCCATTATCACCGAGGAATCGCAGATTCAGACTCGGAAGGGCGCGCAATACACCTTCCGGGTTGTGCCGAAGGCGAATAAGCGGCAGATTGCCGACGCCGTCGAGGCCATGTTTCCCGAAGTGAAAGTGCGCCGTGTCAACACCATGAACTATGCCGGCAAAACCAAGCGCATGCTTGGACGGTCGGCCCGGGTGGGGCGGCGGGCCAAGTGGAAAAAAGCCATCGTGACCCTCCGCGAGGGCGACAAGATCGACCTCATTTAAGGGAGAGAGCCCGAAATGCCGTTAAAGAAATTCAAACCATACACCCCCTCGCGGCGCGAGATGAGTGTCTCCGATTTCGCCGAGATCACCAAATCGACGCCTGAGAAAAGCCTCCTTCGCGCCAAGCACGAAAAGGGCGGCCGCAACAATCTCGGCCGGATTACCATGCGGCGCCGGGGCGGTGGGCACAAGCAGCGTTATCGGATCGTTGATTTCCGCCGTGAAAAGCTTGGCGTGCCGGGCAAGGTGGTGGCGGTGGAATACGACCCCAATCGCAGCGCGCGCATAGGCCTCATTGTTTATGCCGATGGCGATAAGCGGTACATGCTCGCTCCCCTGGGGCTTGCCGTCGGACAGGTGGTCATGAGTGGTCCCGATGCCGACTTTGTTCCGGGCAACGCGCTGCCCCTGGAGAATATCCCCCTGGGTACGGTGGTTCATAATGTGGAACTGCGCCCTGGCGGGGGGGGCAAGCTGGCCCGGTCCGCGGGGAATTCCTGCCAGCTTCTCGCGCGTGAAGGCGGTTTCGCCGCACTGCGTCTCCCGAGCGGAGAGATGCGCCGCGTGCCGGTCGGCTGCATGGCCACCATCGGCGTGGTCGGGAACGAGGAACACAGCAATATCAACCTGGGCAAAGCGGGGCGGAGCCGTTGGCTCGGCCGTCGTCCCAAGGTGCGTGGCGTGGTGATGAATCCCGTAGACCACCCCCACGGTGGCGGCGAAGGCCGCACTTCGGGCGGCCGTCATCCCGTGACTCCCTGGGGTGTGCCGACCAAAGGCTATAAAACACGCAAGAAAAACTGCCGGAGCAATAAGTTCATTATCCGGCGGCGCAACGCCTAGGCCCTGTTCGGCCGCGGCAGATAGACAAGGAGATACCCCGTGTCTCGTTCGCTTAAGAAAGGCTTTTTCGCCGACCAGCACCTGTTGGACAAGGTCCGGCAGGCGCAGGCCATGGGCGACCGCAAAGTCATCCGGACTTGGTCGCGTCGCTCGACCATCATTCCGGACATGGTGGGGCTGACCATTGCCGTACACAATGGCAAGACTCATATCCCCGTGTATATAACGGAAAACATGGTGGGCCACAAGCTCGGCGAGTTTTCCCCGACCCGCACGTTCCGCGGTCACAAGTAGCAGGAGGGCGAAGGATTATGGCTGACGCCACCGCAAAAGTAACCAATTTGCCCATATCCGCGCGAAAGGCACGGCTTGTGGCGGACATGGTCCGTGGCAAGAATGTACTGGATGCACGGGACATCTTGCAGTTCACGCGGAAGGCCGCCGCCGAACCGATTCGGAAGCTGCTCAATTCCGCGGTGGCCAACGCGGAGAACGAGGCGGCCGGGCGGCATGAGCGAATTGATACGGACGAAATGATCGTGAGCGAGATTCGTGTCAACGAGGGGCGTACCCTGAACCGGTGGCGCGCTTCCGCCCGGGGCCGGGGCATGCGCATCCGGAACCGAACCTGTCACGTTGAAATGGCCATAACCGAGGCGGCCAAGCCGCGTATCGAAGCGTAAGAGGAGAGCACCGTGGGTCAGAAGGTACATCCATTCGGCTTCAGGCTCGGCATCATTCAAGGTTGGTCGTCCATCTGGTACGCCAAGAAAAACTACGCCGACCTGCTGCACGAGGACCTGAAGCTCCGGGATTACATCAAGAAGCGCCTGTATCATACGGGCGTGGCGCGCATTGACATTGAGCGCGCGGGCCGGAAAACCAAGGCGCACATCCACACCTCCCGTCCCGGATTGGTGATCGGTCAGCGTGGCGCCGAAGTTGACAAGCTTCGCTTCGAACTCGAGCAGCTTTGCGGCCACGAGATGATGATTAATATCCACGAAGTGCTCAGTCCCGAGCTCAGCGCGGTGCTCGTAGCCGAGAGCATCGCCCAGCAACTGGAACGGCGCATGTCCTTCCGCAGGGTGATGAAGAAATCGGTTCAGAACACCATGCGCCTGGGCGCCAAGGGCATCCGCATTCGCGTGGCCGGCCGGTTGAACGGGGCCGAGATTGCCCGGGCCGAGCAGAGCCGCGAGGGCAGTGTTCCCCTGCACACGTTGCGGGCCAATGTGGACTATGGAACGGCAACTTCGCGTACGACCTACGGTTGTATTGGCGTGAAAGTTTGGATCTACCATGGCGACGTGATGCCCGGCGAGCGGGTAACCACCGTGGGCGGCGAACGTCCCGCGGGTGAGCAGCGCGCCCCGCGTGGCGAGCGATCCCGTGGCGACCGTTCCCATGGCGACCGTTCCCATGGCGACCGTCGCGACGGCTAGACGACTGGAGGTTTTTCAGCGATGTTGATACCCAAGAGAATGAAACACCGCAAGGTGATGCGCGGCCGTCGGTCGGGCGCTGCCAAGGGCGGTTTCAGCGTGGATTTCGGCGAATTCGGCCTTAAGGCCATGTCCGACGGCTGGGTGACCGCCCGGCAGATCGAGGCGGCTCGCGTGGCCATGACGCGCCGGGTCAAGCGCGGCGGCAAGATATTCATTCGTATTTTCCCCGACAAGCCCATCACCAAGAAGCCCGCCGAGGTGCGGATGGGCAAAGGTAAGGGTGCGCCCGAGGAATGGGTCGCCGTTGTCAAGCCCGGCAGGGTGATGTTTGAAATTGAAGGGGTGGAAGAGGACCTGGCGCGGGAGGCCATTGGCCTGGCCGGCCATAAGCTGCCCCTGAAGACCAAGTTCGTAAAACGGGTATAGGGGCGGGTTGGACGCCGGAATGAAAGGGCGCTCCGGTGGAGCGTCGAGACAGGGCGCCGGGATGCGGCGCCGGGAGAAGCCAAGGTGAAGGCGAGTGAACTGAGAGAGATGACCGGCGATGATCTGCGTGCGCGGATCAAGGAGCGCCAGGACGATATCATTCACTTCCGCATGCAGCAGGCTACCGGAATTGTTGACAATGTCCGGCTTGCCCGCGAGGCGCGACGTGACATCGCGCGGATCAAAACGATCCTTCGGGAACGCGAGCTTAGCGCAGCGAAAGGGACGCAGTAAGCATGGAGCAGAACAGCACAAGCGGCCGGGCCGAACGGGGCAACCGCAAGGAGCGCGTGGGTATTGTCACCAGCAGCGCCATGGATAAGACCATCACCGTGACCGTTGCCGGCGTGAAGACCCATCCCCTCTACAAGAAGGCTCTCAAGCGCACCAAGAAATACAAGGCCCACGACGAGCAGAATACCTGTGGCGAAGGCGATTTGGTGCGGATCCGTGAAACCCGTCCTTTGAGCAAGACCAAACGGTGGCGTCTCGTCGAGATTGTCAAGCGGGCCGAGTAAGGGAAGGGACGCACGTAATGATCCAGATTTATTCTCGACTGAATGTGGCCGATAATTCGGGCGCGCGGCGGATACGGGTTATCCAGGTGATGGGTGGTTCCAAACGGCGTTATGCCGGCCTGGGCGACATTGTCACGTGCAGCGTCCGGGAAGCCCTCCCCAACGCCGCCATCAAGAAAGGGGACGTGGTGAAGGCCGTGGTCGTGCGCATCAAGCAGGACACCCAACGTCCCGACGGCACCACGATTCGTTTTGATTCAAACGCCGCGGTGCTTATTACGCCCCAGAAAGAGCCGCGCGGAACACGTATTTTCGGTCCCGTGCCCCGCGAACTCCGTGACAAGGGTTTCATGCGTATTATTTCGCTGGCCCCTGAAGTCGTATAAGGAACTCCCCCGATGTATATCAGGAAAAACGACACGGTGGTGGTCATCCGCGGCAAATACAAAGGCCGCCGGGGCCGCGTGCTTGATGTGTTCACCAAGAAGAACCGTTTGCTGGTGGAAGGCGTGAACATGATGAAGCGCCACACCCGGCCCTCGAACCGCAACCAGTCCGGTGGTATCGTCGAACGCGAGGCCCCCATTCATGTTTCCAACGTGATGGCCTGGTGTGACGCGGTCGACGGGCCGTCGAAGATCGTGATGAAGACCCTCCAGGACGGCAGGCGTGTTCGCATCTGGAAGGCAAACGGTGAGACTATCGACTGACGCGCCGTGTTTTCCCCCGGCAGCGCCGAGAATCCACAACCGCAGGAGTGGCCTTAAAGTGCCCGCGAGACTCAAAGAGCTTTACGAGAGCAAAATACAGGCTGAACTCAAAGAAGAGTTCGGGCTTGGCAATGTGATGCAAGTGCCCATGCTGGAGAAGGTAGTGGTGAACATGGGCGTGGGCGATGCGATTGGCGATCCCCGCCTCCTGGAGGCGGCGGTTTCCGAGCTGGCCACCATTACCGGTCAGAAACCCTGCATCCGAAAGGCGCGGAAGTCCATTTCAAACTTCAAGTTACGCGCCGGCGTACCGATTGCGTGCATGGTGACGCTCCGGGGCGAGCGGATGTTCGAGTTCCTGGATCGCCTGGTGAACGTGGCCCTCCCGCGTGTTCGCGACTTTCGCGGCGTGTCGTCCAAGGGTTTTGACGCCTTCGGCAATTACACCCTGGGGGTGCGGGAACAGACCATTTTTCCCGAGGTGGACATGGACAAGGTGAGCCATGTGCGCGGCATGAACGTGACTTTTGTAACCAAGTTCAATGGCGACGTGGAAATCAACCGCGCGTTGCTTCGGAAGCTGGGCATGCCCTTCGCCAACTAGGCGATCAGCCGTTTTAGGAGAGAGTTGTGGCCAAGAAATCACTTATCGCCAAGGCGAACCGGACCCCCAAGTTTCGGGTGCGTAGCTACAACCGCTGCCAACGCTGCGGACGTCCCCGGGGCTTCATGCGCCGATTCAAGCTTTGTCGAATCTGTTTCCGGGAACTTGCCCTGGAAGGCAAACTGCCGGGTGTGACGAAATCAAGCTGGTAAGTGCTTCCAAGCCGGCCGGGAGGTCGGCGACCGATAAAGGAATACCGAACCCATGTCCATGAGCGACCCCATTGCCGACTTGCTTACACGGATCCGTAATGCGCTGCACGCCGGCCACGCCACCGTCGATGTTCCCGCTTCGGGGCTGAAACGGGAAGTATGCCGTGTCTTGAAAGAAGAAGGCTTCATCCAGGATTGCTCCTTTTCCGAGGAATCGCGACCGGGTGTGATCCGGATAACGCTGCGTTATGACGGCGATCACGAGGGCGTGGTGCAGGGTATCCGTCGCGTGAGCCGTCCCAGTCTTCGCGTTTACCAGGGTGCGAAGGATTTGAAGCCCGTGCGCAGCGGCTTGGGGATCTCGATCCTGAGCACCAGCCAGGGTGTTATGACAGGCAAGCAGGCCCGCAAGATGAACGTGGGCGGCGAGGTTTTGTGCGAAGTTTGGTAGCCCCGCGGCTACAGACCCGCGGCGCCTTCAAGGTGGCGCCCGAAAGAGGATAAGAGCCGTGTCTCGAATTGGAAAGCTTCCCATCCCCGTGCCGGACGGTGTCAAGTGCGAGGTGAAGGGATCCCATGTGAAGGTTACCGGCCCCAAGGGTACGCTGGAGGGCACGTTTTTGCCGGAGATGCACATTGCCTTCGAGGGCAATGAGATCGTGGTAACCCGCCCCAGCGAGGCCAAGGAGCACCGGGCGTTCCACGGCCTCACGCGTGCCCTCATCAATAACATGGTGGTGGGTGTAACCGCCGGTTTTGAAAAAACGCTGCAAATCACCGGTGTCGGATACCGGGCGTCCATACAGGGTAAGAACCTGAACCTGACGCTGGGCTTCAGCCATCCGGTCTCCATTGAGCCGCCCGCAGGCATTTCCTTTGCCGTGGAAGGCACGCAGGTGGTGAAAGTCAGCGGCATTGATAAGCAGTTGGTCGGGCAGGTTGCCGCCGACATACGGGCGTTGCGTAAACCCGAGCCGTACAAGGGCAAGGGGATTCGCTATTCCGATGAGTATGTCCGCCGCAAGGCCGGTAAGACGGGTACCGCCTAAGCAGGAATTCGCGGCGCGGACCGCCCGGAATATGCCGGGTTATCCGGTCCGTCCCACAGGAAAGGTTGAGCATGGCCAAAACGAACGTAACGCGGGTGCTGCTTCAGCGCCGCAAGCGCCGGGTCCGCAAACAGTTGAGCGGCACGCCCGAGCGTCCGCGCCTTCGGGTGAACCGTACCTTGAAGCATATTTACGCGCAGATTATCGACGACACGACCGGCACCACGCTGGCGTCGGCGTCTTCGGTAGGTTTGAAAATCCCGGGCGGCAACGTGGGCGCCGCCGAAGCGGTGGGCCGATCCCTGGGCGAGAAGGCCATGGAGAAGTCCATTCAGTGTGTGTGTTTCGACCGTGGCGGGCGTCTCTACCACGGGCGCGTTAAGGCCCTGGCGGATGCGGCGCGCAAAGCCGGTCTGCAATTCTAGGAGAGCATCCTCTTGATTAGTGATCGACCCCCCAGGCGTGATTCCCGCGGCGAGCGCTCCCGTGACCGGGCAGACAGCGAATTCGTCGAGCATGTCGTCAAGATCTATCGCGTGGCCAAGGTGGTGAAGGGCGGACGCCGCTTTTCTTTCAGTGCCATTGTGGTCGTGGGCGACGGTAGAGGCCGGGTCGGCGCGGCGCTGGGGAAAGCCAGCGAAGTGCCCGAGGCCATCCGAAAAGCCATCGAAAAGGCCAAGCGCCGTTTGATCAAGGTGCCCGTGGTGAACACCACCGTTCCCCACGACGTGCTGGGAAAATCCGACGCGGCGACGGTCATGCTCCGGCCGGCATCCCTGGGAACGGGCGTCGTGGCCGGTGGCCCGGTGCGTGCCGTGGTGGAAGCCGCGGGATACAAGAACATCCTGACCAAGTCGCTCGGATCCAACAGCGCGACCAATGTCGTATGGGCCACCCTTGAGGGCCTTAAACAACTCAAGACCGTGGAGGAGACGGCATCGCGCCGGGGTCTCCAGGTCGCCGACATACTGTAGCATCGGACTTCCGCCCCGGCGGGATCTAACGCGAGGATAGCCCAGCAGTATGGATTTGCACGAACTCAAGAATAATCCCGGCGCCTGCAAGCAGCGCAAGCGAGTCGGGCGCGGTCCGGGCACGGGCCATGGCAAGACCAGCGGCCGCGGCCACAAAGGACAGAAATCGCGCTCCGGCTATTCGCGCCATTACGGTTTTGAAGGCGGCCAGATGCCCTTGCACCGGCGCCTTCCCAAGCGGGGTTTTTACCACGAAGACCGTTGGCCCATGGCCATTATCAACCTGGACCGTCTCGACCGTACCTTTGAGGACGGCGCCGAGGTGAGTACCGAGAGCCTGGTGAAGGCCGGGCTCGTGGCGGTTGTCAGGGGCGGCGTGAAAGTGCTCGGCCGCGGCGAAGTCGGGAAGAAACTGAATCTCACGGTGCAGGCTATCAGCCCTTCCGCCAAGGCGAAAATCGAGGCGGCCGGCGGCACCGTGACAATTGCCGCGTTGAACGGCACGGCTGAAGCGTCGGCCGATGGCGGCGCCGACCAGGCGTAACAGGAGTTCATCAGGTGGCCGAGCCTTTAGCAGCCTTCAAAAACGCCTTCAAGATACCGGAGTTGAAGGGGCGTATCCTCTTCACGCTTCTCATGCTGGCCCTGTATCGCCTGGGGTGCCACGTGCCGACCCCCGGCGTGAACGGTGGTGCCCTGGCCGAGCAGATGGGCGGCGGCGGACTCTTGCAGTTCTACGACATGTTTACGGGACAGGCGTTCTCGAACGCCACCATCTTCGCCCTGGGCATTATGCCCTATATTACGGCCTCCATTATCCTGTCGCTCATGATTCCCGTGGTGCCACAGCTCGAGGCCCTGCAGAAATCCGGCGCTGAAGGCCAGAAGAAGATCACGGAATACACCCGCTATGGCACCATTGTGCTGTGTGTTGTGCAGTCCGTTGCCATTTCCTTCTACCTCCGACAGTTCGGACGCGACGTGGTGCCCAATCCCGGTTTTTTCTTCACCATCATGTGCGTGATTTCCTTCACCACGGGTACGGCCTTCATCATGTGGCTCGGTGAACAGATCAGTGAGTTCGGTATCGGCAACGGTATCTCCCTTATCATCTTCACCAGCATTGTTTCCGCCCTTCCCGGCGCGACCTTCAGCCTGATTCAAATGCGCTCCCAGGGCCAGATCAGCATGTTTGTCATGCTTATTCTCGTGGCGCTGATGGTGGCGGTGGTCATGGGTGCCATTCTCATTACCACCGGGCACCGGCGGATTCCGGTGCAATACCCGCGCCAGGTACGCGGGCGTGGCGTGGTGGGCGGACAGCGTACCTACCTTCCCCTGCGGGTGAACCAGGCGGGTGTTATTCCCATTATCTTCGCCAGTTCCCTGCTTATGCTGCCGGGCGCTCTCACGAAAGCGGTGACCATCGACTGGCTGGCCAATTTGCTGGGCTATATCTTTTCCCCCGGAAACTGGCCTTATGTGGTGATCTATGCCGCATTAGTGATATTCTTCTCCTTCTTCTATACGGCGATCACGTTTAACCCCGTGGAATTGGCCGACAATATGAAGAAATACGGTGGTGTCATCGTGGGCGTGCGGCCCGGCAAGGCTACAGCGGAATACCTGAATCACGTCATGACACGGGTTACCGTGACGGGCGCCTTGGCCTTGTCCTTTATTGCTCTCATGCCCACCTTTGTCTACGGTTTTCTGAATGTACCGAACTACAGGGTGACCGCCTTCTTTGGCGGGACCAGCCTTCTGATCCTGGTGGGCGTCGCACTGGATACGATTAAGCAGATTGAACAGCACCTTACCATGCGTCATTATGATGGCTTCAGCGCCAGTGGCAGCGGCCGTATTCGCGGACGGCGGGGTCGTTCGTAGGTGGCGATGACGCGCCAGGCGGAGATACTTCGCGGCGGCGGTCTTCATACACGAAAGCACGGCCCATGATTGCCATTCGCAGTGAGCGAGAGATTGACCTGTTGCGCCGGGCCAATCAGATTGTGGCCGAGGTGCATGTGGCACTGGATGCGATGGTGAGGCCCGGAATTACGACGCGGGAATTGGATGCCGTGGCCGAGGAGATTATCCTGGCCAGTGGTGGAACGCCGGCGTTCAAAGGGTATCGCGGCTATCCGGCGGCGACCTGCGTGTCGATAGAAGAAGTGGTGGTTCACGGGATTCCCGGGGACCGCAAAGTGAAGCGAGGCGAGATTGTCAGTATTGACGTCGGCGTCTGCTACAAAGGTTATTACGGTGATGCCGCGCGGTCGGTGGCCTGTGGCCCGACCGACAAGAAACGGAAACGACTGCTCGAAACGACCGACCTGGCCCTTTCACGGGCCATTAGGGCGGCACGGGCGGGTAACTACCTGCGGGACATCGGTCGCGCCGTGGAAAGGACGTGCCGGGCGGAGCGTTTCTCCGTGGTCCGTGATTTTGTCGGCCATGGAATAGGCACCGAGATGCACGAAGAGCCCCAGATCGCCAACTTCGACACCGGCGACCGGGGCCCGCGGCTGAGGACCGGCATGGTGCTGGCCATTGAGCCCATGGTGAACATGGGAACGGAACGGGTGAAAGTGCTTCGGGACCGTTGGACGGCCGTAACGGCCGACGGGAAGCCGAGTGCTCATTTTGAACATAGCGTCGTGGTCCGGGAGGATGGCGGCGAGATATTGTCGGCCTCGGATGCTTGTGTCTGGGGTCAGTGCGACGGTTAGTCGCCGGAACGCGGCGGCGCCAACGCGGCGCGCGCTACCGGTTTGGAGCGGACCATGAAAGTACGCAGTTCAGTGAAGAAGATGTGTGACAAGTGCAAGATTATCCGGCGCCATGGCAGCGTTCGGGTGATTTGCGAGAACCCCAAGCACAAGCAGCGGCAGGGCTAACGGAGGCCCTGGCGGCCCCGAGTAGGAGATAAAACATGGCACGCGTAGTCGGTGTGGACCTTCCCCGTGACAAACGGGTGGAAGCGGGACTTCAAGCCATTTATGGCGTAGGCCTGACCACGGCCAGGAAACTGCTTGAGCGTACCGGGATCAGCCCCGACACGCGGGTTCGGGATCTCACGGATGAAGAGGTAAGCCTTCTCGGCACGACCCTCCAGAACGAGGAGCGTGTGGAAGGTGACCTGCGCCGCGAGGTTACGGCCAATGTGAAACGCCTCATGGACATCAATTGCTACCGCGGACAGCGCCATAAGCGTGGTTTGCCCGTGCGTGGCCAGCGTACCCACACGAACGCCCGTACCCGCAAGGGGCCGCGCCGTGTGGCCGTAAAGAAGAAATAGGGAGGTTATTGACACATGGCCAACGAAAAACGCAAGACCAAGGGCCGCAAGCGCAAGACGGCGTTGAATGTCACCTCGGGCGTGGCTCACATCCAGGCGACCTTCAACAACACGATTATTTCCATTACCGACATGCAGGGCAACGTGGTCTCCTGGTCCAGCGCGGGGAATGAGGGATTCTCCGGTTCCCGCAAGAGCACCTCCTTCGCGGCGCAGCTCAGCGCGGAATCGGCCAGCAAGAAAGCCCTTGATTTGGGCATGCGTGAAGTGCGCGTGTTCGTCAAGGGGCCCGGCGCGGGCCGCGAGTCCGCCATTCGCGCCATCCAGGCGGCGGGTCTCAGTGTCACCCTCATCAAGGATGTGACCCCCATCCCGCATAACGGCTGCCGACCGCGTAAGCGGCGGCGGGTCTAACCGGTTTCGCCGGTTGGCAGCACTTCGCGTCCTCACGGAGCGCATGACCGAGGCCTGAGTCTTGAAAGGCGTGGACAGATGATATCGAGAGAATTCACGATTCCCCAATACGTCAAGGTCGATGAAAACGCGACCGATACCTTCGCAAGGATTACCGTGGAGCCCTTTGAGCGGGGCTACGGTACCACCGTGGGCAATTCCCTGCGGCGGGTCATGCTTGCTTCCCTCGAAGGCACCGCGGTGACCGCCATCCGTATCGAAGGCGTAGCCCATGAGTTCGCGGCCATTCCCGGCGTGAAAGAAGACGTCACCGAGGTCGTCCTCAACCTGAAGAAGTGCCATATTCGCCTCAACAGCGAAGAAGAATCCCTTATCTTCACCTTCAAGCACACGGGTGACGGCGAGGTTACCGTGGCCGATCTTTTCAAGGATCAGAACGTGGACGTGTTCAACCCGGACCACGTTATTTTCACCGCCGCGAGCAAGTCCTGTTCCCTCGAGATGGAAGTGAAGATCGCCCGGAACCGGGGGTACCTGACGGCCGAGCATTTCGAGCTGGAACATGCGCCCCTGGGCACGATCTACCTGGACGCCAACTTTTCACCGGTGACGAAGGTTAATTTCCAGGTGGAAGACGCCCGCGTGGGGCAGAACATCGATTACGACCGGCTTCTCCTCGAGATTCACACCAACGGCTCCATCACGCCTTCCAAGGCGCTGGAAGAGTCCGCCAACCTGGTGATCCGCCACCTGCGTATTTTTGTGAAGCAGGAGCAGGAAGCCGGTGCTTCCTCCGCCGACGCCGGCGTGGAAGACCCCGAACTGATGCGCCTCTTGTCGCGGCCCGTCGAGGAACTCGAATTGAGTGTCCGCGCCGCGAATTGCCTCAAGGCTGCCGAGATCACCACCATCGGCGATTTGGTGGTGCGCGAAGAGGCCGATATGCTCAAGTTCCATAATTTCGGCAAGAAGTCCCTCGATGAAATCAAGGCACTCCTTGAAGCGATGGGACTGGGCCTGGGTATGCGTGTGGGCGGTGTCGCCGCCGGTGCGCCAAGTGCAAGTTCCGCCGACGGCGACGACCGTCCCGACGGCGACGACAGTAGTGAGGAAAAGTAAACCATGCGCCATCGTAAAGCAGGCAGACGTCTCAGCCGGACCACTTCCCATCGCAAGGCGACCATGAAAGCGTTGGCCGTGGCCCTGTTCACCCATGACGCCATCGAGACGGGCCTCTTCAAGGCCAAGGAGCTTCGACGTTTCGCCGAGCCGATCATCACGCTCGGTAAAGTGGACAACGTGGCCAATCGCCGCCGTGCATTCGCCAAGCTGCGCGACAAGCACGCCGTGAGGCGCCTTTTCGGCGACATCGGTCCGGCCTTTGCCGACCGTCCCGGCGGCTACACCCGCATTCTCCGCATGGGCAATCGTTTGGGCGACAATGCTCCCATGGCCCGTATTGAACTCGTCGGTTTGGGCGAATATGAGGAATCGGAATAAGTCCTTCGCCGGCCGGGGGGGGTATCGCCCGGCCCGTAAATTGAATCCGAGCCAGGCGCGCCGGGCGATTACTCCTTGAAAAGGACTTCGCCCGGCGCGTTTCCTGTTCATTACCTCTTCGGCAGGTTAAGGAAATTGGAACCGCGGCCACGCTCCTTTTTCTTGCTGAAATGCGGTGTGTCCGTCAAGTATGCTTGTGTTGCGGAAAAAGTTTGGCCGGCACGCGGCCATTTGAAAAACAAGTCAAGGAACGGTTATGAACAACATCGGCATTGCACTTCAGCTTTACACCCTGCGCGAACCCGGGGCCCGGGACGTCGTGGGCACCCTGCGCCGCGCGCGGGAATTGGGTTTCGATTTCGCCCAGTGGAGCGGCCTGCCCGACATGCCCGCCGAGGAAGCCCGGGCCTGTCTCGATGAGGCCGGCGTGAAGGTGATCGCGGGGCATGACGACATAGAAGCCTTTGAGACGGATTTCGAGGGGCGCGTCGCTTATTGGCGGACTCTCGGTGCGCCTGACGTGGCGCCGGGCGGCATGATGCCCGATTGCCGTGATTCCCTCGACGACTGGCTGCGCGGGGCGGATCGGCTTAACGCCGTGGGCGAAAAGCTGTCCGCCGTCGACATGCGCCTGTCCTACCACAATCACGCTTGGGAACTGGAATACTTTGACGGCGACGAACGGAACAAGCTCGATATCCTGTACGACGCGACCGGTTCGGAAACACTCTGCGCCGAACTCGACACCGCCTGGCTCCACATTGGCGGCGTTGACCCCGCGGCCTACATTCGGAAATACGCCTTCCGCTGTCCCGTCATCCATGTGAAAGACGTGGCCGCCGATCCGGCGCCCGACGGCGGGCCCCAGTTCGTGGCCCTCGGACAGGGCGTACTCGACTGGGACGGCATTTTCGACGCCTGCGAAGAAGCGGGCGTCGAGTGGTGCGTCTACGAACAGGACAACACAAGGGGCGATATTTTCGACGACGTGGGCGCCAGCTATCGCTTCCTGGAGCAGTACGTCTGAACGCCTGGAGGCACGGCCGGGAACCCAGGAATAACAGGTGGTGGTCCCCCTTTCTTTTCATGCCATGACGGGTTGCAAGGGTTGACCCGAAAAAAGGCCGTTGCGCCCTTATTGCGGAGGCTTCTACTCGTTCTATTTCGCCATGCAGCATTGACGTATATCGACTGTTCTCAACCGCGCCGTGGTTCACTTTCGCCGGGGCTTGAGCGCGCGCATCCGGCGCATGAGCGCGGTGAATTGTTCTTGAGGAAGGGGGCGTCCGCCAAAGCGGACCTCATTGTACCGGGTCAGGATTTCCGTTCCGGTGGGTGCGTCGATCCAGGGGCGTTCACGCAGGGCCTCGGCCAGTTCCTCCGCAGTGCGTCCGCCGCATTCGGCGCCGCTTCGCGCCAACACGCGCCGCAGACGCTCGTAGAGCCGCACCGCACGAAGTTGATCGGGGCTGAGTTTGAGATGCTTTCTCCCCCGCCGCCGTGCTTTGCCCCGGAAGGCGAACCAGGTGGCTGCCGCCGTCATTACCAGCATGATGGGCACCATGAAGGGATGGCGGGTACGCTTTGTTCCACCGGCCGCCGTCGCATCCCCGCGCAGGGCGCTCACGAGGGCCATGGAGCGTTCACGGAGCACGCCAAGTTGAATCCGGCCCTGGAAACCGATCACCTCCTGGTACCAGAACATGCGGGCGCGCAGCAGGTTCTTGGAGACCATGGCCCGGAAGGCATCCAGGCCTTCCGGGTTCACCTCGTTCCGGGGCGAGGGGTCGAAGACCATCCATCCTTCGCCGGGGAACCACACCTCGACCCAGACATGGGCCATGCTTTCGCGCACGGTGTAGGCCTCGTCCGAGTCGTCCCACTCCCCGCCGCGATAGCCGCTCACGAGGCGCGTGGGGATGCCCTGGCTTCGGAGCATGAGGGCCATGGCGCTTGCGTAGAACTCGCAATGGCCGATCTTGGCCACGTTGATGAAGGTATCAATGAGAAACTCGGGCGGCATGGGCGGCAGATGCAGGGAGTAGAGAAAGTCGGGACCGCTGAGGTAGGCCTGAATGGCCAGGGCCTTGTCGTAGGCATTGTCCAATCCCGAAGTCAGTTCCTCGGTGAGCGTGACCGTCCTTGAAAGAAGCTCCTGGTGCGTGAGGAGGCGGTAGTCGTCGGGGTGCATGAGAAACGTGTAATCGTTACGGGCGGCGCGGAGGGCCTCGGCGTTGAAGACCCGTGCCTCCGATTCCACTTCGTAGGCCAGGCGGCGGTCGCCCTGCTTGCGGAGTTCAACCGTGAAATCGAGGTTGCGGTCCCAGGAAAGACGCAGGCGCTCTCCCTTGTTTTCGGCGCGCACACGGCGCACCAGGTCCAGGCAGGGCACGCCCTGCTCGGGCACACGGTCCATGTAGATCCGCTGACGCACCACCCGCGCGCCTTGCCTGGGGGCGCGGGAAAGATCGGTTGGGTTTTCGCGTTCGGCGTTATCTAAAAAGGCCCGTGTGCCGCCGATGGGCTCGAGGTGGTTATGAAGGGGGGCGCGGGACCAACTGTTGTGCTGGAAGAAGGGCAGGGTCGTGACGCGCCAGTAAAGTGCTTCTTCATGGCCGTATTGGCCGTTGGGCTCGTCGGGAAACTCAACGTGCATGACGGGGGTCGGGTCTTCCGTGATGGTGGTGCCGCCGGTGAGGTCCACGGTTTCGCTGATCCCGGTTTTGGCCGTTTCGGCCTGGCGCCGCCCCAGGAAACCCGCCTCGATGCGGGGCGTGAAGAGGAAGGTCACGATGGTGAGCAGGATGGCCACGACGGAGAGAGAGGAAACGGTGAAGAAGAGACCGAAGTTGAAAGGCTCACCCGTGTTGTCGGTCGGTAATGGGACGCGCTGGTGGAGGGGGACGATATCGGGCGTCAAGGTTGCCTGTTCCTGGATGGACTCTATGTAGAGACGCAGGCTGAGAAAGGCCCAGATGGCGCTCAACAGGAACAGGGCCATGATGGGACCGATGGCCGGGTTGGGGGCCTGCACGCAGGCCGCCAAGAGCATGAAGAAAGACATGAGGAAAAGGTGCTGGTAGTTGCGTTCCTTTTTCCGGTGGAGCAGCGTGTAGGCCTGGATGAAGGCCACCAGGAGCAGGACGGCATCCATGAGACCGAAGATGATGATGGTCATGGGCAGGAAACAGAAATAGGCAATGGAAGCCGCACGACTGAGAACACGGTAAGCCGGGAACCGGGCGTCGATCCACTCTCCCAGGGGCGTCACGGCGAAGAGCATGAGGGGAAGCAGGAGGAAGAGCGGTCCGTAACGGTCCACCACGGAAAGCGCGAGGTACCCCGACAACACGAGTAAGGACGTGGAGAGGCGAAGCACGGTATAGACGCGGCTACCCATGGAGCGCCTCCTCCGGGTCCGCGACGAGTGCCCGGGCAGGTACGCCGTCGCCCACCCACAGGCGCGGGTCCGGCGCGATGTAAATCATGGCGGACGTGCGCAAATCCTGTCCGGATAAGTGCCCGGCGAAGGAAGCGTGTTCAATTTCATCCACCAGGTGTACCCGCGCCAGGGTGTCGAGGAGGCGCTTTTCCTGGGCCGTACCCTTGCCCGGCCCCACGGCGCCGTCGGGGGCGATAAACGTCACCTCGTATTCGCGCCGGAGCAGGGAGACCCCCAGGGAAGCCGCGAGATCCACCGCTTCTTCATAGCGCGCTTCATAGGCGGCCCGGTCCTCGATTCGGTCGAGGGGCTCCAACTCCTTGGGAAGACGGCCCTCCAGGGCGATGATCAGTGATCGCGCGTGCTGTTGGGCGTTTTCGCGAATCATCCATCCGCCCACGCGGGCGCTGACCCGCCACGCGATGCGGCGCGGATCGTCACCCACCACGTACTCGCGGATATGGAAGAATTCGTCGCCGGCGTCGGTGGGGGTGCGCGGGGTGAACCGTGCGCCCGGTATGCGATCCACGATGGCGGTGCGCACGGGCCGGACGCGGGGATAAACGGTGACTTCCGCGGCGGCGGTGTAGCGCCTGCGCCGCTCCAGGAGGCCGAAGGGGTATCCGCTCACCAGGTCGATGGCGGGCAGGGGGTACACGCCGCGTTGGCGGAAAACTTCGCGAATGTTCAATACCGCGGCCCGGCGGGCGGGGATCTGCATCATGTAGCCCCGGGAAACGCCGGGTTCGGCGCCGCTTTCGATACGGACCGAAACGGAAGGCTGGAAACGTTTGCGGTTTTCCACGCGGACCTGGCTGATGAAGGTTTCACCGCGATGCACGGCGTGCGGGGCGTCGCGGGTTACCACGAGCCTGGCCAGTGAAACGCGGGAAAGCACGAGGGAGAGCACCACCAGGCTCACCAGGCCGCCCAGAACAAGGTAGAGCAGGTTGGTCCCCGTGTTCAGCGAGGAAAGAAGCAAGGCCACCGTGATAATGAGGAAGGCCCACCCCATCGTGCGGAGCCTGCCACGGACCTGCTTGCCGAAGTCGGCGGTCATCCTATACGGGTACCTCGATGCTCTTGACGATTTCCGTGATCACGCGGGCGCGCTCTTTCGCCGCCCGTGACAGATCGCCACCATGAGAACGGATGATCACGCGGTGCGCCAGCACGGGCACGGCCATGAACTTCACATCCCCCGGCGTGACGTAATCGCGCCCTTCCACGAGCGCCCGGGCCTGGCACGCCTCGTAGAAGCTCAGGGAGCCCCGGGGACTGGCGCCCAACTGCGCCTGGTCGTGGTCGCGCGTTCCCGTGATCACGGCGAGCATGTAGCGGGCCACGCTGTCTTCCACCGTAACCGCGCCCACGGCGTCCTGGAGTTCGAGGACTTCCCGCGCGGTCAGTACGGGCCGGAGGTCTCCAAAGCCCTTGGCCACGTTGCGGCGACGCATGATCCGCAGCTCGTCTTCGCCTGGCGGATAGCCGATCTCGACGCGGATCAGGAAGCGATCCAACTGCGATTCGGGCAAGGTATAGGTCCCTTCGTATTCGATGGGGTTTTGCGTGGCGAGTACCATGAAAGGCCGGGGCAGCGGGTGGGTTCGACCGTCCATGGAAACCTGGGCCTCGCTCATGGCCTCCAGCAGGGCGCTCTGTGACTTGGGCGGCGTGCGGTTAATCTCGTCGGCCAGAACGATGTTGGCGAAAATCGGTCCCTTGTGGAACATGAACTCGTTGGTCTTTGGATCCAGTACGGGCACGCCCAACACGTCCGATGGCAGCATGTCGCTGGTGAACTGGATACGGTTGAAGGAACAATCAATACTGCGTGCGATGGCCTGGGCAATCGTCGTTTTCCCGATGCCCGGCACGTCCTCGATGAGCACATGGCCCCGCGCCAGGAGCCCCACCACGCAGAGTTTTACCACGTCCCGCTTGCCGTAAAACACCCGTTCAATATTATCCAACAGCTTTTGGATTCGCCCTAAGACTTCATCGCTCATCCAGCGCACTCCAAGTTAATCCACGGAAACGAAAGCTCGGATTTCAAAGACAGGGCCGGAACCAAGAATCGCTGCCGCCGTCCGTGCCACGGCACACCGTTCATGGATCCCCGCGTTCACGGGGATGACGGTAAGGTAGAAGTGGCTTCCAGCCGCTTTGAAGAGGCTGGAAGCCGCTTCTACTTTCTTTGGGAACCACGGTTTTTCGTGGAGACGATGCCCGGTTCCGGCCAAGCCGGGTTAGGTTTGGCTTTGGTGGGCCAAGGCCCACCCTGGATTGCCGCGTCACTTCGCTCGTACCTCGCAATGACAGACTTTTGTCGGTGGCGTCGTTCTTGCTTATCGTGTACGGGTTTAACGAATACCTGCGCCAAGCAACCTATGAGACACGAAGATCGTAACACGACCAACCCCGCGCCGGATTCCCGATCAGAGCCACCGTTCAAACCAGTCGTCGCACATCTCCAGGCATTCGTGGGTCATTCGGTTCCCGTCCTCGTGCGCATAATGTTCGATGGCTCCGCCGGCCCCCAGGAGCTTGTATACCCTGGCGGCGCGTTTGACCGCCTGCTGACAACTCTCGGGATTCGAGCCTTCCGCCTCTTTGAGCGAGGTGATCACCATGAGCGCGCTGGGTGCCGCCAAGGCCAAAATGTGCTCCCAGTCGAAGGGATACTTTCGCGCCGTGATGGCCTCCCGCAGGCCCGGCAGGAGCACCATGCCTTTTTCCCGTGCCCACCGGCCCGCCTCCCTGTCTTTTTCAAAGCGGGAGAAGCCGCAACTGGCCACGCAGGCCAGTACGCGGTCGTCCAATGCCGCCAGGAGCAGGGCGTTGGTGCCGCCCAGCCCATGACCGGCCACGCCGATGCGCGCCGTATCCACCTGGCTGATTTCGCCGAAAGCGTCGATGGCGCGCATGTGATCCGCCAGCATCTTGCCCAGGAGGGACATTTTGGGGTGATCCTGGTGAAACAAGGCGGTGTCGTAGGCTTGCAGGCGGCTCGACACCCGGTCGCCGGCGGTGATACAGTCCGGCGCGAGCGTGACATAGCCCATTTCGGCATAGCGACGCGCGAGGGCCAGGTTGGGGTCCCCCTCCAGGCCGGCGGGTTCGTCCTTGCCTTGCCGCACCGCCCGGTGACAGCAGAGGATTCCCGGTGCCTCATCCGTCCCGTTCGGCACGAAGAGCCACGCCGAGATACGGGTCCACTCGTCAACGAAATAGTTGATTCGTTTTCGGGTATAGCCCGGTCCGTCGTATTCATCCGCCGTTTTGACCTGGGGCTCTTCCCGCTTCTCGGGCAAACTGCCCAACACCTTCCGGACCGCCGCCTCGATTTTCGCCCGCGCCCCCCCCCAGGCAAGCGCGCTCTCTATCTTTGTCAAGTCAACCGTGCTCAAGGCAGTCTCCTCGTTCGTTGCGCGGCGCCTCACGCGGCGACCATGCCTCCATGGTAGAGACGGGCGGTTCGGAGATCAAGCCTTGCGCCCCGGAGCAAAATGGGCCTGCGTCAATTTTGGGGGTTTTCATGCGGCGCGCTGCTCCCAGTATTCCTCGAACCGTCCTGATTGAATGACGCAACGCAGTGCGGTGATTGCGTTTGCGCCGCGTACGGTCCACTCCATGCCGGATTGTTTGAG
>JAJRTN010000127.1 GCA_024278275.1 Candidatus Hydrogenedentota bacterium | reverse complement strand
GCTCAAACAATCCGGCATGGAGTGGACCGTACGCGGCGCAAACGCAATCACCGCACTGCGTTGCGTCATTCAATCAGGACGGTTCGAGGAATACTGGGAGCAGCGCGCCGCATGAAAACCCCCAAAATTGACGCAGGCCCGTTCGAATGTCCCAGGGGAGGGGACGATCAGGAAGTAGGTGAGACATTCGCGATATTGGGAATCTTGTTATGCGCCCTCCTGTGTGTTGTGGCTGAGAAGCCGTAATATACAGGAGCATGTGACGGTCTCGTTGAAAATGATCCCCCCATACGGCATCCCTTTGCCCCGGATGAAGCCGTCTTATCATGTATACTGCCGTGTGCGGGCATGTGTTTATCTTTTCGCGAATGACGCCCATGGGAGGAAACAGGGAATGGGGAAAATGCAAGGCATGGCTCGGGGGGGGACGGCCCTTGTCGTAATGGTTCTTTTGTGTCCGGCCATGGCGAAGCCCGCCGAAGAAAACAGCCCCGGGATTCGGGACCCTATCCCCGGCTCCATACGCTTTACCGTGTGCGACGGGCGTGACGGCAAGCGCCTCCCGTGCCGCATCTACGTGGCCGACGTCCATGGGTGGCCCCAACGCTGTGCCCCCTGGCCTTTCGCGTTCAACCATTTCACGTGTGAAGGTGAGGCCACGCTCGAGCTGAACCCGGGCAGGTACACCTACGAGGTGGAATGCGGCATGGAATACAAGACGGCGTCGGGCGTTTTCACCGTGGAAAGTGCCCGCACCGAAATGCTGAACATTGAATTAGTGCGTTTTGCCGACCTTGCCGCGGAAGGATGGTACGCCGGCGATCTCCACAACCACCGTAGCGCGGAAGAAATGCCCTTGTTAATGCGCGCGGAGAATATCCACGTGGGCTACGTGTTGGCCTGGTGGGCGAACACCTCTCCCGATGCGCGAACATTCCGGGCCGCGCCGGGAGAAACCCCCGTCGTTCTTCCAGCCAATCGGTTCCTTTACCCTGGTGGCGGGGAAGACGAACGGCTTGACGGCACGGTTATTTACTTTGGCCTGCCACGGGACAAACGGGTCACGGATTACACGTGGGATTATCCGCCCATCCTGGATTTCATGCGGGAGGCCATGGCCCTGCCGGATGTTTGGATACACGTGGACCGTCCCTACTGGTGGGAGCTTCCCGCGTGGCTCGCTTTGGGCCGGGTGGATTCCATCGAGGTGTTCAACAACAACCTGACGCGATCCAACAGCAATGACACGGAGGCGTGGGGCCGCCCGAGGAACCGTGAGGTTTACCCGCCGCCCCATGGCAACGCCCTCTATTGCCAGGATCTTTACTTCCATGTCCTGAACTGTGGTTTCCGTATTCCTCCCGCCGCGGGAAGCGCCTCCGGCGTGGCGGGCGAGTCTTTCGGTTACAACCGGGTCTACGTGAAGGTGGACGGGATCCTTACTTGGAAAAAATGGTGGGACGGACTTCGCCAGGGGCGTTGCTTCGTCACCAATGGTCCGCTCCTTCGGGCACGGGCCAACGGCGAATGGCCCGGTCATATCTTCAGGACGGACGGTGGTCAACCGTTTCGTATCCGACTGGATATGGACCTGGACACCCGTGACGAGATTACCTGCATTGAGTTGGTTCACAACGGAAAGACCGTCCTGTCCATGCCTTTCACGGCGTGGAAAAGGGGGACGCCCATCGGTCCCGTCACGCTGAGCGGTCCCGGATGGTTTCTGCTGCGCGTTCATACCGCGCACCCGTCGAGTTACCGCGGGGCCATGACCGGGGCCTGGTACCTTGAGGCGCCCAACCGTGAACGCCGGATCAGCCGTGAATCAACACGCCTCTTTCTGGAATGGGCCGAACAGGCAGCCATGGGCAACGAACAAACGGACCCGGAGAAAGGATCCCGCGTCAAACGCTATCACGACGAATCCATCCGCTTTTGGCGAAACCTGCACAAACGGGCCAACGCGGATTGAGCCCGGGCCCGGCTATTCGTTTGTGAGCAATCTCCATGGAGCCCCCCACGGACCGGTGCCGAAGCAGTTCGGTTCGTGCCCCATCCCTCCCCATGGGTGGAGACCGAAGGGCGGGACGCCAACGCTTGGGATGACAAGGGGGCCGGCGGTCCGTGTTCGCGATGCTGTTATTGGGCGTCCTTATGGCGCTCAATTTTCTCCTGCACGCCTTTCAGGGTCGGGTCGAGACGATGAGCACGGTCCCATTCGGCGAGGGCGCGCCGGGTGTCGCCGGACAGCAGATAGGCGTCGCCCAAGTGATCGCGCAATACCGCGTCGTCTCCGTCCATGCCGTAAATGGCCCGGCGGATGTGGTCAATGGCCTTCCTGGCCTTGCCCTGGCGGTAGTAGACCCAGCCGAGGCTGTCAAGGTAAAAGGGATTGCCCGGATCGATCTCCAGGGCGTTGTTGAGGAGCATTTCCGCTTCGTCCAACTTCACGCCCTTTTCCGCGTAAAGGTACCCCAGGAAGTTCAGGATGTCGGGGTCGTCCGGGTTTAACGCGAGACAGGCTTTGAGTTGTGCTTCGGTGTTGGCGAAATCATCCAGGTTCTCGTACGCCAGCGACAGGTAATAATGCAGGTTCGGATCGTTGACTCCTCGTCGCAGCAACGGCGAAAAAACCGCGATGGCCTCTTCGTCACGCTCCAGCAACAGCAGCAGGCGGCCTTGCATTATTGCGAGGGTTCGGGACGCCGCGCCGGCCGGGTGCTGTTGCAGCGCCGCGATCCATCCCAATAACCGGTCGCCCGTCTCTTCCTCTCCAAAGCGGTAGAGCAGACCATTCAGCAAGTCCGTACACTCGGCGTCGAGGTCTCCTTCGACCGTGTCCAGCGTTTCCAGTGTCGGTCCGTAGTCCGCGCCCCGCTGCTTTTTCGCCAGCGTTTTCATGAAGGTGGAAAAGATGGGGGCATCCTCGGCCATGCCCAGGCGTTCAACCGTTTCCGGCTTGGCCGCCAGCAGAAAAACATACATGGCCTCTACGCGTTGGAGTGCCATGGTTTCGTCGCGCATGAGAATACCCGCGAAGAGTTGGGTGGCCTCCGTGTACCGGCCCATGCGTGCCATGGCCCCGGCCAGGTTTTCCGCGGCCGGCAGGTCGCCGGGACGCACCCGGAGGTAGAACTCCAGGTGCGCGGCCGCCTCCTCGTTGCGGCCCGCTTCCAGGTAGAGCGTGCCCAGCAGCCACCGGGCACGGGCGATCTTTGGATTCAGTTCGAGACAGCGCTTCAGGGATGCTTCGGCGCCCTTGGTGTCATGAATGCGGATGAGGTTGACGCCCAGTTGGAAGTGGAGCAGGGCCGAGTTCGGGTTCATTTCGACCAGGCGGCGGCAAATGTCAATGGCCGCCACCAGGTCGTTCGCGCTTTCCTGGAGATCGGCCAGGGCGCGGTACCCGAGGGAGTTTTCCGGTTCCAGCTCAATGGCCTTCTGGAAAGCGGCCACCGCCTCGTCGTACCGTTCAAGGCGATGGTAGATTTCGCCCAGGACCACGTAGAGGCCCGCGCGGTCGGGCAGGTGCTCCACGGCCTTTTGGCAGAGCGTCAAGGCATCCTCGAAACGGTTTTGATAGAGGTAGGCTCGGATGAGCTTCACATTCAGCGTCATCGACCCCGGTTCGAGTTCCGCCGCCCGGGCGAGATGCTCCAGCGCCTTGTCCGTATTGCCGTGGCGCTCTTCCATCACGGAGACCATGTAATGGGTCATGGCCCGGGCCAGGGGCGATGGCTTGGGGGTTTTGCCCCATTGATCGTTTCTGAAGCCCACGTTGTTCCCGGCCGTCGCACAACCGGATAGCAGGAGCAGCGGTACCACCAGCAGGAGGCCCGGGGGAGGACAAAGCCTGGATAGACAATAACGATGGACAACCTTCATGTAAACAACATTCCTGTCTCGGCAATCTTCGCCAGTGGCGCGAAACTGAGCCGGTGTATGGGGCACGGACCATGCTTCGCGATGGCGTCGAGGTGCGCACGCGTGGCATAACCCTTATGGTTAACAAATCCGTAGGCCGGGTATTTCTTGTCCAGGGCAACCATGATGCGGTCCCGGACCACTTTCGCAACAATACTTGCCGCGGCGATGCTGAGGGAACGGCGGTCTCCCTTCACCATTTTCAGGCACGGTTGGGCCATGCCGGGAAGCTGGTAGCCGTCCACCAGGAGGAAGTCCGGAAGGGGCTTCAGGGTCATGGCCGCGCGGGCCATGGCTCCGTAGTTCGCCGGTTGAATTCCTCCCCGGTCGATATCCCCGGCGGAAACCACGCAGGCCGCCACCGCGTGGGGGCCCTTTATCAACGTATCGAAAAGTGCCTCCCGTTGACTTTCCGTGAGCTGTTTCGAGTCGTTCAGGGCGGCCAGTCCCGCCGGGTTGCGGGGAAGATTCTCCCAATCCACCAGCCGCACGGCGCCCGCCACCAGCGGGCCGGCCAGGGGGCCGCGGCCCGCTTCGTCCACGCCGCAGATTCGGGCGAACCCCTGTGCGCGGGCCTCCCGTTCCGCCGAAAGCAGGGCCTGGAGGCGCGTTTCAGCCCCTTCCTCCGGTTCACGGGGCATTGGGGTGGCGCCGTCCGCCCGCCACAGCGCCTTGAGCGCGCCTTTGTTATACGTGGCGGAAACACTTTCCAGGTTGCCCCACCCGCTCATACCATCTCCTCCCGGCCCGAAAAGGTCCGATAACCGGAAAGGGCTTCGAAAGCTTCCCCAGGTGGCTGGGCGAGGACACAAAACGACCCTCTCGCACACGGAACAGGGGGCGACGCTTCGGAAACCGTGAACACGTTGACACCTCATGGGGCGGACCAAGCCGGATGCGTCACGATACCACACCGCCCCGCCCCGATGCCCCCTGATTCCGTCGCGGCGTGAAAACACTGTTGGTCCGGAACCCGCGCACGCCCGTCTCGTTCCCATTATTCATCCCGAACGTTGGCGTTACGTCCCCCGGCCCTCATACATGCCCGGGGACGGACCCGGACAGTCATGTCGCGACGCTCGTCTGTGAGGGACCCCAATGGAGATTTCTCCCCGACAAACGGTCACGCCCGCGCCATGTGCCCTGTCGCCGCCCCGCTGGGTACGGGAATGCTCCCGGTCAACGTCCGAAATGACAGGAGGGGCAGGGGGGGGCCATGGCGGAACGCAATCCTTGCCATACCCCAAAACGGGGACATTGCCCCATATGCGGCACGCTATCCATGCTCCACGGCCCTTCTCGGGGGATCGTTACACGCGCTGGCCCAAAGGTTTACGTGGCGGAACATGGGGGTGCGCCACGACGTGCCGGGTGGCACGGCTTTTGCTCTCACCCAAACGGGAGATACCCGAGGGAATTTGTTTGTCTACCCCCAACGCCGTGGGCGTTCGGGCATTCTTACGGCGTTCGTCGTAGCGTGCGTGAATACTGGAGGAAACGGGACCGGGCGGCCCCTTCCGAGGAGAAGGACACCTATGATCGAAGCAAAAGGACTGACCATGCACTACGGGCCGGTGGTGGCCCTGGACGATGTGTCGTTCGAGGTCAGGCAGGGCGAAATCGTCGGCTTGCTGGGACCGAACGGCGCGGGTAAATCCACCACGATGAAGATCCTGACCACCTATCTTTACCCGACGAAGGGTACGGCCGTGGTCGCGGGGGTGGACGTGCTGAAGGATCCCGTGCAGGTTCGGAAGAAATTCGGCTATCTGCCCGAGGTATTGCCCCTGTACATGGACATGGAGGTGAGCGCATATCTTTCTTTCGTGGGCAAGGCACGCGGCCTTTCGGGCAATCATCTCAAGCAGCGCACGGAAATGGTTCTTGATTCCTGCGGGCTGCGCCCCATGTACCGCAAGGTCATCCGGGAACTGTCGAAGGGGTATCGTCAGCGCACGGGGCTGGCCCAGGCGCTGATCCACGATCCGGAGGTGATCATCCTCGACGAGCCGACCTCGGGCCTCGATCCCCACCAGATACTCGAGATCCGTCACCTCATCGAACGCCTGGCCAAGGAGAAGACCGTTATTCTTTCGACCCACATCCTCCAGGAAATAGAGGCGACGGCCGACCGCATTGTCATCATCAGCCAGGGAAAAATCGCCGGTGACGGCACCACGGAAGAGCTCCGTGCCCGCGCCAAGAAGGGCGAGCGCGCCAGGGTTTCGGTCGAGGGCGACCGCAAGGATATCGAGCGTAAGCTCTCCAGCATCGAGGGGGTCAACAAAGTCGAATTCACGGGGGAGACAAACGGCGCTTCTTCGTTCGTATTACACGGCGCCATGGGGCGCAATATCTGCCGTGAAGTGAACAAGCTGGCTCGGGCGCAGCAGTGGGAACTTACCGAACTGGCCCCCAAGCCCCTGAGCCTTGAAGAAGTCTTCTTGGCTTTCACCGAGAAAGTGGCGCAATAGCGAAGACGCTGCCGCCGGGCATGTCCCGCGCGGTTTTTCCGGAGGAAAAAAAGACCAATGAAAAACGTACTGACCGTGATGCGCCGGGACCTGGGCGCCTACTTTACTTCACCCGTCGGCTATGTCTTCATGATGGCCTTCGTGACCTTGGGATTCATCTTTTACCTGGGCCTGAACCTGCCCATGGTCGCGGAAATGCGCTCTTATTTCCAGGTGCTTTCATGGCTCCTGTGCATTTTCGCGCCCGCGGTGACCATGCGCGTGTGGGCCGAGGAGCGCAAGGAAAACACCTGGGAGATGCTGCTTACCTTTCCCATGCAGGCCCATGAACTGGTGCTGGGCAAGTTTTTCGCGGCCCTTGTCTTCTTTGCCATCACCCTTTCGGCCACCCTGGTGATCCCGCTCATGCTCGCCGCGCTGGGAAATCCCGATGGCGGCGCCATTGTGGGCGGCTACATCGGCGCGTTGTTCCTGGGGGCCTTCTTCCTCGCCCTGGGGATCCTTTTCTCCGGTTTTTTCAAGGATCAGATCGTGGCCTTCGTGCTTACCCTGCTGGCCTGCCTGCTCCTCTTCTTCCTGGGTTTCGACCCTGTGGCCGCGGCCCTCGACGCGAAGATGGCCGAACTGGGCAGCAGTTGGCAACTCGGCTCCTTCCTGAGCAATGTCTTCGGCTTCGTGGATCATTACGAGTCTTTTACCCGGGGCGTGGTGGACTTCGCCGATGTGCTTTACTTCCTCGCATGGACGGTTCTTTTCCTCGCCCTGAACGTGCTTTTCATCGATGGCCGGAACCGGCCTAAAGCCAGAACCGTTTTCGCCACCGCCGTGGTGCTGTGCCTGGGCATCGGCTTTATCTTCAACTGGGTCATTATTGACCTCAGCCTGGGCCGCTTCGATCTAACCGAAGAGAAGATTTACACCGTTTCGAAGGCGACTAAGGCCATCTTCGCCGACATTGACACACCGGTGCAGGTGAAGCTCTACATCACGCCGAAAGCCAAGATGCCGGCCGGCCTCAAAGACGTGGAGCAGAGCATCACCGACAAGCTCGATGAAATCCGCATTGCCACCGGCGGAAAGATCGAGTATTCCACCGTCTATCTCGAAGTGGAGAACATGTTCGCCAAGGACAAAGGCGACAAGGGCGATGAGGACAAGAGCGAGGAGGATGTGCTTGAGGCGCGCATGCTCGACAAGGGGGTACAGCCCTTCTCCGCCGCCACACGCGGTGTCGCCGAGATGAGCAACAAGCTGGTCTACTCGAGCCTCGGCGTGCAATACAAGGACAAAGAAGAGGAGATTATCCAGCCTATTGACGCCCATGCCCTCACGGAGCTGGAGTACCGTCTCGTCAACGTGGTTTACAAACAAACCCTCGACAAGAAACCCATCGTCGCCCTGGTGGCTCCGAAAGAAGCGATCAACATCGACCCGCAGATGAAAGCCATGCTCAGGCAGATGGGCCAGCCCATTCCCGAAAGCGAGGACCCCTACGTCTATCTTGAGCAGATCCTTCAATACGAGAAATACGATGTGCGCCGTGTCGAACTGACCAAGGAAAGTCCGCTGCCCGAGGAATATGACGCCCTCGCCGTCATCAACCCGCGCAGCCTGAACGACCGCCAGCGCTGGGAAATCAATCGCGCCCTGTACAGCGGCAAACCGGTGGTATTGGCGGTGCAGACCTACGAATGGGATTACCGTCCCACCCGGAACGGCATCTCCGTCAGTCCCCGGGAGGAAAAACCGGAAGTAAATCCCCTTCTCACGGCGTATGGCCTGGGCGTGAGCGACGAGATCCTCATGGACGAGAACAACGTGGAACTGACCATTCAGACCGGCGGTTTGCAGGGCCTGCTGGGCGGCGGTACGCGGGTACCCTCGCCCACGCACATCCTGGTCAACAACAACTCCATGAACAAGGACATGTCCATCACCAATCGGCTGTCGAGTGTTTTCTACCTTTGGGGAACGGCCCTGGATATAGACAATGACAAGGTTGCCAAGTTGGGCCTGGAAGTCGAACCGCTCATGTTCACGAGTGACCGGGCCTGGACCGTGAAAGATCCGGAGACCCTGGGCCGCGTGGGACTGGACGCGCCGGGTGACGCTTCGAAAATGAAGGCCTACCCGCTCATGGCCATGATACAGGGGCAGTTCCCCGACGCCTTCGAAGGAAAAGAACGCCCCGCGTGGCCCAAGCCCCAAACCCAGCCCGGCCAGCCCCCCATGCCCCAGGATGACGAGGCCGAACCCCCCGCGCCGCCGGTTGAGGCGAAACCGGGAAAACTGGTTCTCCTCGGGTGTTCGGAGATGTTCCGAAAGAACTTCATCCAGCCGGGGTCGGGCAACCTCGATCTCTTCCTCAACGCCGTCGATGCCGTCACGTTGAACGAAAACCTCGCTTTCGTGCGCGGGAACAAGCCCATTCTTCGGATGATCGACGAAGCCGGGGACAGCAGCAAGATGTTCTGGATGGCCCTGGTGTACCTCCTGCCAAACGCGTTCATCGCGATCTTGGGTGTTTCCATCGTCGTCCTTCGGCTGCGTTCGCGCAATGCCTACACCTTGGCGCACACGGGCGGAAATTAGGCAATATCCCCTAACCGGGTTCGGGAGAAAAATTCATGAGTGCGAAGAAACTGATTCCCTTTATCATTATTCTCGCGGTATTGGCGGGCGTGGCCGTTCTTCAGAAGAGCAGGAACACCGGTACGCCCATCACCGAACAATTCACGGCCTTGGCTCCGACGGAACTCAGCGCCAAGTCCATCGCCCGCGTGGAACTCTACGCCGGAAACGACGAGGACAAGGTTATCCTCGAAAAAGACGGGGAGGCCTGGCGTGTCACTTCTCACTTCAACGCGCCCGCCAAAACCGAGACCGTCGAGAAGTACCTGGAAAAACTGATCGGAATCAAGGGTGAGTTTCGCGCCCAAGCCCCCTCGGACGAGGACTTGGCCGCTTGGGAACTGAAGGATGACGAAGCCTTTCACGTGGCGGCCTACAAGGATTCCGGCGACGAACCGGCGGTTCACCTGCTGATTGGCAAGGCCCCCGGCTACAAGTCCGTTTTCCTTCGGCAAGCGGGCAGCAGGGAGGTTTACGAGGAGGCCACCAACCTCCGCCGGGACGCGGGGGTTTATGACAGCGGTGCCGGGGCCAAGCCCAAGGCGGACCACTGGCTGAACAAGGAAGTGCTCAAGCTGGATAAGGAGAAAGTCACCCGCATCGCCCTCAACTACCCGGACAAGAAACTCGTTTTCGAGAAACGCGAGGTTCCCCGGGAGGAACCCGAAGCGAAGGAAGGGGAGGAGGAAAAACCAGCCCCGCCGCCCGTATTCAAGTGGGCCCTTGCATCCGGTGGACTGGGCGGGGAAGCCAAGGAAACGGCCATCAACAATATCCTCTCCAAGCTGGGCAACCTTACCGCCACCGACGTGGCGGATCCTGAAACGCCCGCGGAGTGGGGATTGGACACGCCGGCCTTCCGCTGCGAGATCGCTCTTGAAGGCGAAGACCCCGTCGTGGTGGAGGCGGGGCGTCCGGACCTGGCGGGTGACGCCTATGTCCGCCTGGCCAAGGCCGACACGCCGACCGTCTACAAGGTAAGCTCCTGGAATTTCGAGCAGCTTTTTCCACAGGGCGAGGACCTTTTCGATCTGCCTAAAATAGATGTGACCACGGACGATATCACGCGCATTACCGTGCAACGCCCGGACAACGCCATGCGTTTCGACAAGGTGGGCACGAGCTGGAAAGTCGTGCGTCCCGACGTGGGCCTCGAAGCGCAGACCACCACCCTGAGTGCCCTCGCCACCACCTTGGGAACCTGGAAGCCCGAGGATTACGCCGCGCCCGGTACCAAGACGGGGCGTTTCAACCGTTCCGTGACCTTCATGGCCAAAGGCGTCAAGCACACCGTGCGTTTTGGCGGTCCCGCCAAAAGTGTGGACGGTGTCTACGTGAAGATGGATGACAACCGCCAGGTTTTCACCATGAAAGACATGGATGTAAAAAAGATTCTCTTCCCGCCCCGCGACGCCTATAAGTTGGCACTCTTTGATTTCAACGAGGATAACGTTGTGCGTTTCGACTTGTCCAAAGGCGGCAAAACGGTGGTATTGACCCGGAAGAACAAGGGCTGGACCTACACGGACGGCGCCGCCACCTCCCCCGCCGAAGGCGAAAAATGCAACAGCCTGCTGGCGGCGTTGAACGATGTGCAGGTCGCCGATATACGCTTTGACATGACCGCTCTCGACGGGAAAACCTATGGCGCCGTAACCCTTTACTTTAAGGCCGACGACCCCCTGAAAATCACCTTTGGTCCCGAGAAAGACGGCAAACACTTGATGGCCGTCGAAGGCAGGCCCCGCGTCTTTGAGATGAGAAAGGCCGACGTGGAACGTCTCATCGGCGGGATGGCCTCCCTGAAAAAGGCCAAAAAGAAAAAGAAAACGCCCAAGGCCGCGGAATCCCCCGCAAAGACCACGCCCCCCGCTAACACCTCGTCCACGGTCACCACGCCAGAGACTTCCGACGTGACGGCACGAATTCCGGAAGCCGCCAAACCGGCCGTGGAAATCCCCGTTCCGGCGGCGAAAAAGACGGATGACGTGCCCGTGATTACCATTGAGAAGCAATAGCGCCGGTGGGTTCCGAGCCACGGGAAAAAGCCGGAAATAAACGGCACCCCCGGTGTGTCACACGCCGGGGGTGCCGTCTTCGCAGGTACCCGGGAGATGAAACATGAACGCGCGATTTTCCTCCGCCCTGATCGCTGTGCTGCTGACGGCCCTGATCGCCCGGGCCGATGTGCAGGACGATCTGCGCGCTTCGCGGCGCAACGCCATTGTCCGCGCCATCGAAAAGGTCGCGCCCGCCGTGGTGACCATCAACGTGGTGGAGATTCAGCGGGAACGCGTGGGCGATCCCTTCTTTTACGATTTCTGGGACCGTTTCGGCCCGAGACCCATGCAGCGTATACGGGAGCATGCCGTCCAGTCCATTGGTTCCGGTTCCATCTTTGACGCCGCGGGGCACATCCTGACCAACTATCACGTGCTCCAGGACGCCGACGCCATTTCCTCGGTAACCCTGCCCGATGGCCGTAACCTGGAGGTCCGGCTGGTGGGCTACGATGAGCGAACCGACCTGGCCGTGCTCAAAGCGAAGGGAGAGAACCTTCCGTACATTCCCTTCGGGGATTCGGAAAGCCTCTTGGTTGGCGAGTGGGTGGTGGCCATCGGCAATCCCTTCGGTCTCATTATGCGCGACCCCCAGCCCAGTGTCAGCGTGGGCGTCGTCTCCGCCAACCACCGTCGTGTCAGCCGGGACGTGGGCGGCGGCGAACGGCTTTACCAGGACCTGATCCAGACCGATGCCGCCATCAACCCGGGCAACAGCGGTGGGCCGCTCGTGGACGTTGCGGGGCGGGCCGTCGGCGTGAATACCATGATTTTCAGCATGAGCGGCGGCAGCCAGGGCCTGGGCTTTGCCATCCCCATCAACCGCGTGAAGCGTGTGGCCGAAGAAATCATCCGCTTCGGGCGTCGGCGCAACCCCTGGCTTGGTTTCCACGGCCAGGCCGTCGAGGATCTTTCGCCCTATTCCCTGCGCGAACTGGGTATCACCGTGTCCGGCGGCGTACTGGTTACGGAACTCCTCCGCGATTGTCCCGCCACCCGGGCGGGCTTGCGCCTGGGGGATGTGATTACCGAGATGAACGGCGTCGCAGTCTATCAACCCGTGGATGTTGACCTGGCGACCTGGGAACTGTTCATTGACGACCAGGTTACCCTGTTGGTGGATCGTCAGGGGGAACGGCGTCGAATAGTGTTCAAGGTGAAAGAGCTGACCGGCCAATGAACCCGCAATCACGGAAAAAGAGGACAAGGTAACGGGGAATACTGAAGCCCGCGAAAAAGTCCGTCATCGCGAGGGACGCGGCGGGGAACGAGCTGTTGCGCGCTGGGGAAGGCACCCTTTTGCGAAGACGCAGTGACACGGCAGCCTGGTGAAGGACGTGTATTGGGGTCCCCCGGATTGCCACGGACGCCCAGGCTCTCTCGCAATGACGGAGTACACCCTTACCCGTGACGTTCGGCACAAAGGGGCACGAATACGCGTTTGCCCCACCCTTCCGTTATTCCCGCGGACACGGGAATCCACGGGCAAGGCGTTGCCCTCTACTCAAGGATCCCCGTTTTCGCGGGGAAAGGGTTGGTCGTCGTTTGGGCGGTATCCTGAAAAAAAGCTGTGTTCGCTCCTGTCTTGTTTACACGAGGAGGCTTCCGTGGATTCGGCGGTAATGGGTGGGGGGAACGGAGAAATGGTGTTTGAACTCGCGACTGAAGTGGAACGGGTTGGCGAAACCAACATGTTGCGCGATGGTGCTGACGGGGAGACCGGTGGTAACCAGGAGTTCGCTGGCGCGGCGCAGGCGGACCCGTTTGACGTATCCCATGGGGGGCAGGCCGAGATGTTTGCGAAAGAAGGCGTGGAAATGACTCACGGACATGTGGGCATGGTTGGCGAGGGCGGCCACGGTGATGACCTGGTCAAGGTGTTCGTGCAGGTAGCGCAGGGCGGGAGCCAGGCGTGGCCCGCTGCGCAGGAGGGCGATACCTGACGCTCGCACCGCGGAAATGCCGCACACGATGCGCAGCACCTTGAATCCCAGTTCCTGGCGGCGCACGTAGCGTTCGAAAGGATTTGCCACGTGATCCGCCGGCCTATCAAGCAGCTCCTGGATGATGTCGCCCAATGCTTTAGCGTCATGCCGCCTAACGCGCAGGGGCAGGTGGAGCAGCGTTCCGAAATCAATGGTGTCGTAGAGGGAAAAGTGGAAATGGAGCCAGCGCGCGCGCATCAGCCCCTTTGGAGGCGTGTCGGTGCGGTGACGGATACGGAGCGGCAGGTGGGCCGGGGTCAGGAAGGCTTCGCCCTCGCCAATGCGGGCCGCCGCACCGGGACATGTTACCTGGTAGGCGCCCTGCAAGACTTGGGCGATAATCATGTAGGGCACGGTTTTGCAGTGTTCCGTGCCGTCAACCCTCTGGGTGAGCGACCCGGGCTCCAGGAAGTCCATACGGAGGGCCTCGGGAGGGAGCGCGGACAGCATTTCGGCGAGTGCATCGTTCCGGGGTGCAGTAGTCTCGGATATATTATCGATAGGCATGTCCATTCCCAAAACCACCTGGCGGAAGTATACTTGGGAACGTTCGTGGTAACAACCCCGCGACGGCACGGTAAGAAGACCCTCGATTTCGGAAATGCCTCGCCGGGTGCGTAAGGGGAATAGAGCATGAAGAAACACCGTACCGGCCTGAGCCGTCGTGAATTCGTGGAATCCTTTTCAACGGCCACCCTCGCGGCCGGTGCCCTGGCCAGTGGCACGGTTCGCGCCTCCACCCCCGTGGAGAAGCCGGTTCCCCGGCATTGGCAAAGCACATGGACTCCCGAGACACCCCGGCGGCTTGGCGATCTGACCCACGCGTTGGCGGAGCGGGCGATGGGCGGAGCGCATGGCCGAAGTCTGGCACGAGATCTGCCCCCCCTGCCCGATGGCGCATTCGAGGGACTGACCAAGAACGAGGCCTATGTTTTGGCGGCGAAGCACGCGGCCCGGGTGGCCCCCCTTCGCATTCTGCCCGGCGAGCGCGTGGTCGGCTCGGCCACCCTTTACGAAGCCGCCCGCCATGTCACGCCCTTCTTGGGCGTGGCGAGTACGAGCCACACCACGCTGGGTTTCGACCGGGTGCTCCATACGGGTTACCGTGGGCTTCGGGAGCGTATTGAAAAGCGCCTGGCCGAGGGCTTTGAAGATGAACCGCTGGTGGAAGCGGCACCGGCCCCGAAGCCGGAAGAGACGCGCTGCGAGGGCCGGCAGGGAGACGCCTTCCTCACCAGCCCCGGCGGCGCTTATTGGCGGGAGACGGCTTCCACCGAAAGCCTGTGCCGTCCTCCGTTGTTCGTGGAGTGCTGGGCGCGCCTGGACAGTGCCGCGGGCTTCAATGTGCTGGTGCTCAACAAGAGCAAGGACTCCCGCCACCACTGGGAAATCTACTCTTACGCCGGTTCCGGCTGTTTCAGCGCCTACCTGCCGGGCCATGCCCCGTCGGAAGTTGTTTCGGACCGGGTGATTACCGATGGTGCGTGGCACCACCTGGCCATGGCCCTGACCGTCGGCAAAGTGCGGCTCTTTGTGGACGGCGACCTGGTACGTGAGGCCGAAGTGGTTGCGAAGGAGACCGGGAGCGAGGGGCGGGGCGGACTGTATTTCGGCGGCTTTCCCTGGGGGCCCGTCGGCTGTCACGGCGCCATGGATTCCGTTCACATCAGCAGGCGGATTCCCGATCACATCGAAGCGGTCGCGTCTTTCGCGCCCGATGAAGGGACCCTGGGCCTCTGGAAGCTGGCCAACGCGGGCGACGACGCCCCCCTGCGGCATGGGGCGCCCCTGGATGGATCCGTGCCGCCGCGCAACAGGGGCAAAGACCTGCTTGAGGCCATGTTGGGCTGTCTCGATGCCGAGCGGATGTGGCGGCAGCGCCACCTCGACCTCTTGGAAGAGCGTATTGCCGCTTCGACGGGCGAGGAACAGGCCACGTACCGGCGGGTCCGCGCCAACCTGGAACAGGTCCCGGAGAATCCTCCCCGCACTTTCGAGGAAGCCGTGCAGTCGCTCTGGTTCATGTACGCCTTCCAGCGGCTCATGGGCACCTGGTCCGGCATCGGCCGCATCGATGAGATGCTGGGGGGATACCTGGCGGCGGACCTCGAGGCGGGCCGCACCACCCTGGCGGAAGCCCGCGAAGTGCTGGCCCATTTCTGGATAAAGGGCTGTGAATGGACCGGCGCCCACGGCTTCGGGGGCAGCGGCGATGCCCAGTTCTACCAGAACATCATCCTGGCGGGGGTGGACGAAAAGGGCCGCGAGGTGGCCAACGAGGTCACCTGCCTGGTCCTCGACATTGTCGAGGAACTGCACATCAGTGATTTTCCCATTGCCGTGCGCCTCAACCGGAATTCCCCCGCGGCCCTGTTGCGGAAGATGGCCCGCGTGCAGCGCCATGGCGGCGGCATCGTGGCCCTGTATAACGAGGAAGTGGTCATCGACGGGCTGGTGAAGTTCGGTTACCGTTTGCGCGATGCGCGGCGTTTTACCAACGACGGCTGCTGGGAAGTGCTCATTCCCGGCGAGACCACCTTCAGTTACGTGCCTTTCGACGCCCTGGGCCTGCTCCAGGGCGCGCTTCACCTGGACCGGCCCAACGCGGCCCCGCCCGACTTCGCCACCTTCGACGATCTCTATCGTGCCTACACCGAGCGCCTGGCCCGGCATATCGAGGGACACCACCGTATGGCCGACGGCTGGATGCGGTCGGATCACCCGGCGCCGTTGGTGAGCATGTTTGTCGAGGATTGCATCGATCGGGGCAGAAGCTACTACAACCGGGGAGCGCGTTACAGTGTGCTGGCGCCCCACGCGGGCGGCCTGGCCAACGTGGCCAACAGCCTGCTGGTGCTCAAGGAGCTGGTCTACGACGAGCGGTGCTTGTCGTTGGCGGATTTTGTGTCGATCCTGCGGGACGACTGGGAGGGGCAGGAAGCCCTGCGTCGCCTGGTGTTGAATCGCTTTGAGTTCTATGGCAATGACAGCGAGCAGGCCGACGCCATGATGACGCGGGTCTTCAATGACTACACGGACCTGGTGGCCCGGTGTCCCGAGCGCGCGGGGGTACTTCGCCCGGCCGGCATCAGCACTTTCGGCCGCGAGATCGCCTGGCGCGGACCCGACGGCGGCCGGACGGCCAGTCCCGACGGCCATCATGGGGATGAGATCCTGGCCACCAACTTTTCGCCCTCACCGGGCACGGATCGCCGTGGTCCCACGGCCGTGATCAAGTCCTATTGCAAGATGGACTTCACCCGCACGCCCAACGGCGCCACGGTGGAACTGAAGATCCACCCGGAGACGGTGAAAGGCGAGAGCGGCGTGGAGGCCATGGCGGGTCTCATGCGCGGTTTCGTGAAACTGGGCGGCATGTTCATGCACATCGACGTGGTGGATTCGGCCCTGCTCCTCGACGCGCAGCGGCACCCCGAAAAGTACCCGAACCTCTCCGTCCGCATCGCGGGATGGTCGGCCCGTTTCGCCACCTTGAACAAAGAATGGCAGGACATGGTGATCGCCCGTACCCAGCAGTATGTATGAGAAGAGGACTGAACCCCCGGCTTCCTTCCAGGGGAAAGCGCCTTTCCCAGGGAAAGAGAACCAAACCGATGTCGAACTGGACGCGGAAGGGGTGCGGGGGCGGGTCTTTGACGTGCAGCGGAGCTGCACCCACGACGGTCCCGGCATTCGCACCACGGTTTTCCTGAAAGGCTGCCCGTTGCGGTGCGCCTGGTGCCACAACCCCGAATCGCGGCGGCTGGAACCCGAGTTGTTCTTCAGCCCCGGGTTGTGCATCGACTGCCGGCGCTGCACCGCCGTGTGTCCCCGGGGCGACGCGCGGGAGGTGCTTTCCGTGCTGGCGGGCCGCGGCCATTGCGCCGACTGTTTGCGCTGTGCCCCGGTTTGCCCGGGCGGGGCCATTGAGCGCGTGGGCTCCCTCATGTCGGTGGAGGCGGTGATGGCGGAGGTGGAGAAGGACCGGGTCTTCTACGATGAGAGCGGGGGCGGACTGACGCTGTCCGGGGGCGAACCCCTGGCCCAGCCCGGGTTTGCAATGGCCCTGCTCGACGCGGCACGGGCCGCGGGGGTGCATACGTGCGTGGAGACCTGTGGGCTGGCCGAGCCCGGCACCGTGCGCGCCGTGGCGCCGAAGGTTGACCTGTTTCTGTGGGATATCAAGCACACGGACCCCGAGGCGCACGAGCAGTGGACCGGCCGGCGGCCGGAAGTGATCTGGGAGAATCTGCGCCTGGTGGATGGGCTGGGGGCGGCCACGGTGCTGCGGTGCGTGGTGGTGGGCGGGGTCAACGATTCGCTTCCGCACATGGACGGCGTGGCGCGTCTCTACCGGGAATTGGACCACTGTCTCGGGGTGGCGCTGCTGCCGTACCATCCCCTGGGCGATGCCAAGCGCGCGCGGTTGGGACAGGCCGGGGCCGGCGTCGTCATGACCCCGCCCGAACCCGCGCTGCTGGAACGCTTTTACCAGCATTTGGCGGAATCGGGCGTGCCCTGCCTGGAACGTTGACCCGCTCTTCCGGGAAGCGATCCCGCGATTTCCTATGCCCTGTCCAAGGCGGGATGGGGGAGGTCCGCGCGGACCAGCGCCCAGGCCCGCTCGGCGTCGGGAAAGGTCATGTCGGGGACGAAGCCGAAGTCGAGATAGACCTTGATGGCGGGCAGGCGGCGGGTGGCCGTGCCGAGAAAACAGCGGTCGTGCCGCGTGGAAAGACAGTTCATGGCGTGGGTCATGAGGGGCTTGCACAGGCCGCGCCCCTGGTGCTTGGGATGGACGGCCACCCAGTGAATTTGCCCGTATAAGCGCCCGTCTTCCAGGACGGATTGCCACGCGCTGATGGTGCCCGCGATTGCGCCGCCGGGCGCGGTGAGGAAGAAGCAGCGGGATTCGATGGCGGCGGGATCCGTGCCAAACTCGTGGGCGAAAAGGCCGGGCTTGATGGCGTCGAAGGGCTCCGTTTCACGCCACACCCGTTCCCATAGCGGCCCCTCATCGCGCCCCATGGAGCGCACGGCATAGCCCGGGGGGAAAGGCCATTGCGGCAGATCATCGAGGTGGGACCGGATCATGCGTACCGGCAATCCCGCCGGGGGGAGATCGTTACAACCGTCATATTTCATCGTGGCGTGAATCTTCCTGTCCGGGGGTAGGCGCTTGCGGCACCCCCCCCCCGGGAAACCCGAAGAAAGCGAAGCCGGCACGGGAATGGGAGTTGTATCACGTCGACTTGCCAAGACGCAACGGCATTCGCCCGTAACGGTCCTCCAGGCATCATTGATTTTCAGCCGGACCGCCACATGATCCGTATGTTGCGTTTCTCTGAACCGAGCCATGGGGAATGGCGCGCAAAAAGCTCCCCAATGTCGCCAAAGCTCGGCGGCACACCGGTTGGGTGTGTTTGGAATCGGGTTCTCATATGCTATGCTGCTCCCTCACGCGCACGGGCGCGGGAAGAAGGAGAATCACCAGCCATGGAAAACCCCGGCTTGCCCCTGACAGACCCGCGAGACCATTTTTCCTTGAACCGAATCCCCTTTGTCGTTGAGCGTTACCGTCCGCCGGAGGGCACCTTCGATCCGGCTGGCACGTGGGTGCAGGAATATGACTACGTGGCGCTCGGATACTGGCATTTCCGTACCCAGGGAAGCTTGCGCATTGCGCGGCGGCCCATTGGTAATGGCAGCGTGTCGTTGCGCTTCGACATGGATCGCATCGGGCGAACGGGCTATTCCCATTATATCGTGGCGGAGATGGAGGCCCATGACGATGCCCTGGCCGTGCCCAAGGCGTGGCGAATGGAGGCGAAAATCGCCAAGTCCGGGGATGATCCCCCTTATCTCTTCAGCGGCATGCGGAAAATGGGCCGCCTGGAAGGCGCCACGCTCACCGTGGTAACCGGGGGGGATGCGGAAAGCACGGCGCTCCCCGGGCCCTGTACCTGCAAATGGTCGCTCATCGACGTGGCGCAACGTCTTCCCCGCGAGAAGACCGAGAGGCTGCGATTTTCCCTGATTGACGAGTTCGACGAGGTGCGCCACAACCAGTACATCACCTACCGCACGACGGCGATGCTGCCTCTCCGGGACGGACCGGCGAAACTCACCGCCTACGAGCACCTGGGCGAGGGCGTCATCCCCACGGTCTATTGGGTGGATGAGCGGGGACGCACCCTTTTCGTGGTGACGGGTGTGGAGGCCTTTGTGCTCCGGTCATCCTGCGGTGTTCCCGCCGAGACGGGATTGGCGGCCATCCAGGGACAACCGCTCGAAAAACTGCGCGCGAAGGAGGGATGAGCCATGACCGAAAGACAGGGCGTTACCCTGAACCGGAGAAGTTTCATGAAAACCAGCGCGGCCGCCTTGGGTGCCACTGCGGCCTCCGTGGCGCGGGCCGATACGAAGCGGCCCAATATCCTCATCATCGTGACCGACCAGCAGAACATGGACACTATCGCCGCCTTGAAGTCCCACTACAAGGAGCCCGCGTGGGGTTGCCATTGGCTACGCACGCCCAACTTGGATCGCTTGGTGAAACGGGGGGTGACCTTCACGGAATCCCACAGCGCCAACCCCGTGTGTTGCCCGGCGCGGTCGGCCATTTTTACGGGCCGAATGAGCATTGAAACGGGCATTACGTATAACAATATCGGCATCGACCAGAATGTGCCGAACATGGGCCAATGGCTCGAAGAACACGGCGACTATACCCGCGTGTACTGCGGAAAGTGGCACGCCGGGGGCCAATGGAATTATCCCGAGGTGTCGGGACCCCGTAAGATTCCCGGCTTCGACACCATGCCCGTGGGTGCGCGGGATACGGGGGACGCGGCGGACTACGAGGTGTCAAGCGCGGTCGAAGCCTTTGTCCGCAACTACCGGGAGCCCAACCCCTTCCTTATCGTGGCGGGGCTGATGAACCCCCACGACATCTGCTTCTGGCCCGACTGGGGAAAGGACAAAGTGACCACCGCCCCCACCGACACCTTCAACCTGGGCGATGCGTTGCCGCCGGTGCCGCCGAACAACGTCTACAACTTCCGGGAGCCCAAAGGCGGGCGCTATACGAAGTTCAACGCCATGCAGTGGCGCAACTATGCCTACGATTACTATCGTATGATTGAAAAGATCGACGGCGACGTGGGCCGTATGCTGAACGCCGTGGAATCACGCGATGACCCTACGATCATCATCTTCACCTCCGATCACGGCGAGGGCCTCGGCAGACACTCCCGCGTGTCGAAGTGGCACCCCTACGACGAGTCGGTGAAGGTGCCTTTCATCATCTCCTGTCCGGGCCTGATGGCGGAGGATGTCCTGGACACGGATCACCTGGTCAGCGGGGTGGACGTGATGGCCACGGTATGCGACTACGCCAGTGTGCCCCAACCCCCGCACTGCCGCGGCCTGAGCCTCCGGCCCCTGGTGTCTGGTGACACACCGACACCCTGGCGCGAACATGTCTACGCCGAAATGCAGCACACGGGCCGGATGGTCCGCACCGCCCGCTACAAGTTCGTCAAGTTCTACCGCTTTTCCAAGAAGCCTGACAAGCCTTTCCTCCTGGCCGATGGAACGGCGACGCAATTCGTCCCCGGTCACGGCGCCGACTACCAGGACATCCCCGTTCGCCTGCTCTTCGACATGAAAAAGGACCCGTGGGAAACCAGGAACCTTTGGGGCGACCCCCGGTACGCGGACATCCTGGCGGAGCACGAGCGGATTCTGCGGGGCGAATACGAAGCCAAGCTCATCCCCGGCACGCATTTCGACCGGAATTGAATGGCGCCGATGGGCGGGCGTGGGAGGGAGGTTGTCCCCAGCCCCAGTCTCCCCATGGCTCCCATCACACCCGCCGCGAATGTTGCATGTCACTTTTCGCGCTTACCGGGGTAAGCCATACCATGGCCTGAACTGATTTTCCTACCCTGGAGCCGCCGCCATGGAAAGCCTTCCTGCCCCTTCCCGTACCCACAAGTATGTGTTCTGGTTCTTGCTGGCGACTCTGTCCATGGCGCTGGCCGAAGTGGGTACCATGAATGATCCCATCCCCTGGCTTCATCCCGGCGGATGGCTGGTGGGATATCCCGTCTACGGTCTTCATATCCTGGTCCTGGCCGGCCTGATGTACCGCTGGCCCATGGCCGGCCTGTCCACGCTTATGGCCTATGGCGGCCTTTTCGGCCTTTACGAGGGCTATATGACCAAGCAGTTATGGAACCCGAACTGGGCCATGGAGGCCACCGCATCCATTGGCGGCGTGCGCGTCCTTCATACGCTGCTACTCGTGTTCTGGGCACACCCCCTGCTGGCCTTCGTCATGCCACTCCTGTTGTGCGAATTGCTTGCCGTGGCGCCGGGGCGATTGAGCAGGCGCGTGCCGCTGGTGGCCGGATCCCGCTCCCGGACACGGCTGTTTCTCCTCTTGCTGGGGCTCTACCTGGGCACCATGGTGGGGGCAAAACTGGCGGGCCGCGAGGCGATGGCGATCCCCATCATCGCCGTGACGGTCGTCACGGCGTTGGGACTGCTTTGGCGTGTTGTACTGCGGGGACAGCGCTGGCGCCTGGAGGAACTCCTGCCCCGCGACCGGGAACTGATCGTTCTGGGCGTTCTTCTGGCGGTGGCCTATCTGCTCTTCGGAACCCAAATTCGGCCGGAGGCTTTTCCGGGCGCATGGCTGCCCCATGTGCTCGTGTGGTGTCTCTATGGGTTCCTCGTCATGGTCATCGTGGTGACGTCGCGGCGGACCAAGCCCCTTTCCCTGGAGGCGCGGCCCGCCCCGGGCAACGCTCACGCCATAACCCTGGCGTGTCTCGGGGCCGGCGTATTCCTTGGTACCGCATGGCTCCAGGCGCCCTTCAAGTATCCCGGCGAGGCGGTTGCCCTATTGACCTTCATCGGCGGGTCCGTGTGCAATGTTCTTTTCCTGGCCTGGTGCGGGCTGACGGGCGTCATCGCGTGGCAACGCAATCCGCCGGAGCGCGAACACCCGTCTTCGCCCGTCTTGCCTGGAACCGGGGGTACGGCCGTCCGTGCCGCGACCAACCCTCACCCCCGCGAAAGCGGGGAACCACGGGAAAGGTCAGGGTGTGGCGCGAATCATGGCTCCCCGCGTTCGCGGGAATGACGGGAAGGAGGCCGGGGGCTTCACTTTATCGTCGTGGACCCGGCAAAAGAGGACCTTATTGGGTACATGCCAGACATCCAGGTGCGCCGGCTCCCGGGAACCCTTTCGACCCAGGATTACGGGCCTGTTCACCACTTTACTTCCCCGGCGATCCCGAATTAACACCACGAGGAGTGTATCCGCGGGCTATTGTTGCGCGGCCAGGCGTTTCCGGATGCTCTTCACAGCATGGCGTGCGTGCTGCCGGGTCTCGGGGTTCTCTTCCTCGTTGGCGGCGACGGCCTCAAGGGCCGGAAGAGCCGGTTCGGCGGCGGCGCCCAGGTGGGCGATGGCCAGCACCGCGTACATGCGCACATACACTCCCTCGTCGTCCAGCGCGTCAATCAACGGTTGTAATGCCGCGACCGGCGGCGGATTGATGCCTTTGAGCGTATATGCCGCGGCGAAACGCGCGTTCTCTCCCTCAAACTTCAGCCCTTCAATGATCTTCGGCACTGCTTTGGGACCGATCTTCCGTAGCGCGTCGGAGGCCGCGAAATAGATCTGCCCATACCGGTCGTTGTACATGTTGACCAGGGCGTCGATAACCTCGTCGCTGGTGTTGCCGCTGCGACCCAGGTCTTCCACCGCCGCCAACCGTTCTTCCCAGGTCTCGGCCTTCAGCGCCTTGAAAAGCTCGGGGATGGAGCGGGCCGGGCGCTCCTCCACCTTGGGCTTGACCGTCATCCCGTCAAGCTCATATTGGGCGGCCTTCTTGTCGGGGGCGGCCTGCTGGGGAGGCGTCCGAGGCAGGCCTTCCGTTTTCACCACCCGAACCCCCGAATCGGGGTTGGCCTGTTTTACCTCGGTCACGACCGGCTTGGGCGTGCAGCCCGCCACCACGATGATGATTAACGCGCCCGCCATCCATCCAAACGCTCGCTGAAACATGAACGACCTCCATTGTACCTTTTTCGGCCCGAATCTCCCGTGCGCCGAAAGAACCGCAATTCCTTGTTTTTGACCTATTGTAGACCTTCACGGGGGGGCAGGCCAAACCAGGTCGGACGGGGGTTGGGGTCGAAAATCCGCGCCCGCCTGTTTCGCAGGGGTGGACGAAACGTTATCTTTGTGGTAAGCTTTTTCAGCCGATGAGGCGTACTCACCGGCGCCAGTCCCCACCGATGGCGAAGCGATTCGATGTTGGGCCGCGGGATATATCGGTGCGAGGCAGAAAGGAGGTGGTCTGTCGATGGATGATTCGGGAAAACCGGGCGCTAGTATGAGGCGCCTCGCGCGGTCGCGCGACCATCAGGCGGACCTGCCCACGAGTGAGGCAGGTTCGGGAAAGGACAGTCGCCGACTATGACGAGGTGACCTTTTCAGGGACATGATGACCTTGACGGTTAGCGTCCTGGTTGTCCACGAGAAGCGGCCCTCCCCCGAATGCGGATGTATTCCGGGGAGGGCCCTTTGCTTTCTTCCGGCGTGCGACCATACCATGTTCCTCCATGGAAACAAGCCGTTCGTCGCGGGAGAAACTCGGTATGAACATGATTCGACCGTTGATTATTCTTATCACCCTGACCCTGAATACCGGCGTCTTTGCCGTTCCCATGGCGCCGAACACGCCGGACCGCATTATCCATAGGTGGACCTTTGATGACGGCGCCAGGGACTGGAATGCAACGAACCACGTGGCCGATCTGGTGGCGGAAGACGGCGTGCTGCGTGGCCGGTCCACCGGCGTGGACGCCTCGATCGCGGTGCGTGGCCTGGACCTTCCCGCCGATGAGATAAGCCATGTTCGCATTCGTATGCGGAGCACGGAACCGGGCGCCACCCAGGTCTATTTCTCGACCTCCGAAGGCCCCGATCCCGGCGCCAACGGCGTCGCCCATTTTACCTGTCCCGGGGATAATGTTTTCGCCGAGTATGAAGTTCGCCTGGAGGGGCTGAAAGGTTGGGGCGGGCGCCTGCACTATTTCAGGATCGACCCCGTGAACGGCCAGGGGACCACGGCCCGTTTCGAGATCGACGCCATTACGCTCTTGCGGCGGGCGCCCCGTCCCGCCCTGGTTGACTTCTACCCGAGCCGGGCCTGGTGTGCGCCGGGGGATTCGGTCACCCTTCGCCTGGTCATCGAGAACATCGGGGGCGGTCAACTGCCCGTCAGTCCATCCCCGGGGTCGCTCCAGGTCGATTTGGGCCGCAAAGGAAATTCTGCGAAACGGGATCGAAGCGGTGTCACGCTCAAGCCGTGGACCGCCCAGGCTCCCAACAGCCCCCGCCCTCAGTACATCGCCGAGTGGGTGCTGGAGAGCGTTCCGAAAACCGCCTGCTACACCGCCACGCTTCGCTGCGGCGGGAAAGTGCTTTTGACCGTGGCCACCGTGGTCATTGCCGCCGACGTGGATTCCCTGCCCCGCCCCGGGGGGGGGCGCGTGGTGGGTATTCGCGGCGACGGGGTGGGCGTGATCGAGGATGAGTCCGTTTCTCTCCATCTGCTTGGCGACGGCGACGGGGTGTTGTGGGGACTGTTTCGCGCCCGGTCCGCCAAGGGGGGACCGTGGCGGATCATGGGGGCCGTTGCCCCGCTCCTTTCCTGGGCCGTTCGCGATGAAGGAGGCGATCATTTTTCCATTCCCGTGCTGGAGATGGAGGTGGCCGGGAAAACGCTCCGGTTGCGTTCCCGTGGTGATGGGGCGTCCGGGGCGCAGGACTTGCTCTTTGCCCGGGGGCCCAAGCCGGGCCTGATTCATTACCGGGTTACGGGCCGTTCCGAAACGGATGTTGCGCTGCTCCGCCTGGGCGGGCCAAGCTATCGCGTTGGCGAGGGAAGCTTTGGCGGCTCCAAGTATACCGCCCTGTTTCCCGGCATTGAGTTCCTGGGGGCCGAGGACCGCTCCTCCGACATTGATTCCACGGGGGCCGGCCTGGGTTTTCGTCACACGCCGCCGCCTTTTCAGATCACCGTCCCCCTCATGGCGGTCTCCACGGGCACCATGACGACCGGAATCCTCTGGGATGCCCTGAAACCGTGGCATGGGGACCAGGCCATGCCCATGGCCACCTTCGCGTCGCCCAACTTTCTGCAGGAACAGCCGAATCATCTCATGGAAATGTTCGTGCCCACCTGGCCCGTATGGATCGCGAAAAACGGTCGCCTGGCATGCCGGCCGTTCCCCTTGACGGCGGGCGAGGCCGTCATGCTGGAAGGAAATCTTTTCGCCCGGAACCGAACCGATATTGTGGGTGCGGCGCCCCTGTGGTACGAAGTGTATGGACAACCTGACCCGCCGACGCCCGCTAAACCACTCGATGCTTCGCTCGATACGCTTATGCAGGGCTGGGTCAACACCATGTACGACTCCGAAAAGGATGCCTATACCAACCATTGGCGCCATGGCCTCGCGCCGGGACCCGCCCCCTGGCTGAAGGGACGGGTGATCGCTTACGGTCACCTCACGGGAAACTGGGCCCCGGCCGCGAAAATGAATCTGTCCAAAGACGCCTCGTTGCGCCGGCAGATGGGAAGCCTTTTCGATGTTTTCCCACCGCCCCGGCCCGGGGGGCCACTGGAATCGCAGCGTGCCGACGGTTCCTGGGGCTACACCTGCCCGGAATCGGTGGCCAGGCGGACACGGGAGTTTACCCACGGCGAGCGGGACACCCTGGGCCGCGAAGGGGAAACCAACCTTGGTCTTTGCGCCGGACAGGCCCTGCCCATTCTGCGCTATGCCGTCATCACGGGCGATCCCGTGGCGGAGCGGGCGGGCCTGAAAGCCCTGGCCGTTATGTCGGATTTCCGCGTGCCCGCCGGCTCGCAGACCTGGGAAGTGCCCATGGATGCCCCCGACATTTACGCGGCGTCCCAAGCCCTCGATTGCTACGCCCTGGCCTATCAATTGACCAACAGCCACAAGATCCGGCGTGCCGCCCGCTATTGGGCCTACACGGGCCTGCCCTTCCTCTATGCCTATGCCGTGCCGGGCACGGGACCGGGAGGAACCTGTGTCATTCCCGGCGATCCCCTTACCGACGGGCCGGACTTCATGGAGGGGGCCCACCCGGTATCCGACGTGTTCTAGAATCCGGACCGGCAGATCACGCCCTACGGCTCCATCCCGGTCTTTGGCACCTCTTTCTATGTGGTGAATTGGTTCGGTACCCTGGTGCAGTGGTGCGGCCTGCGCTGGGCGGAAAGTGTATTGCGCACCCGGGACGTGGTGGGTGACCCCCTGCTCCTCGAAGCGGCACGGGGCGCCGTTATCAGCGGATGCCAGCAGACCTTCGACAAGTCTCCCGTGGAAGGCTGTCTGCCCGATGCCTGGAATCTCGAAACCAACACGGCCTATCCGGCCTTCATCGGTCCCGTGGTGGTGGAAAACGCCTTGCGGCTCCTGCTGGAACGGCCCAGTTTTTGCGACGCGCGGACGTGGATCGTTCATGGCGGCGGTGCGCGGGCGCACATCAGCACCCGTGGCGTGGTGGAGGAACCACGGCTTGTGCCGGGGCTGCTCACCTGGACGGAGCGTTACCTCGTGGCGGGGGGCGCTGAAACGTTCATCGCGGGACTCCCGAAGCCGACCGTCGTCCTGGTCGATGGGCGGGAAATCCCTGAAGGCCCCACGGTGGGCACATGGGCCGTGGCATGGAGTTACGGCGAGGAAGACCATTATTTGCGCATTCGCGGAAAGAAGGAGGACCCGAAGGGCGGCAGTGAACCCCTGGCCGCCATGCGCGTTGAAGTGCGCTTCACGGCGGCGCAATGATGGTCTGCGGGAAATGGGGCGGCAAACGATTCCTTTTCAGGAACACGCTGTCCATGCACAAAGCCGGGCAGACTCTTCGGTATTTCCCGTGAAGGGATACTCGAAAGGTTTGCGGTTTCACGGAGGGAGGTGATACTATGGTTTTAAACGTGGGAAACACATTTCAGGGGATGGATGCCATGCGCCGTACACTGTATTTTTCAACCGTGATGCTCCTTGGGCTGCTCGTGCTGGCGGGCTGCAAGGAAAAAGAGGAAGAACCGGTGAAACCCGTCGCGCCGCCCCCCCCAAGCGCGACACAGATTTATGGTGAGTTGAAGAATGCCATCAATGTCCTTTGGAAACCTTACAATGGCGGAGGTGGCCTGACGGACGCGGATCGTGCGGCGGCGGTGAACAACCTGCGCCCCTTGCTCAGCACCCACCGCAACAGTGTGAATGGCCCCGAAGCCATAGGCCGCCTTCGCTCGGATGTTACGGACCTGATTCGAAAGGCCAGCGCGGACGACCGCCAGGGCATCGTGTATGGCGCCATCCTGGTCTACGAGGTTATGGAGCCGGGCAGCAACCGCTATGACAAACGGAAGCAGCGCGCCCTGGATGTCCTTAACCGGCCCAAAGTCACCTGCAACGGCTTCATCGAGACGGATGGCGTTTTACACGCCAACCTGGAGGTCTACGATAAAGAGCTGAAGGTAAAGGAGAATTACTTTGTCGCGGAGGGCGATCTCTTTCACCACGACAAGCTTCAATTGGTCAAGGTGATCGGAAACAACTCCAGCGTGCAGCTCAAATACCTTAAAACCGATGACACCTGGGTGGTTCCCGGACCGAAAGAGCGGCGTCGGCGCGGCATGTAATCCTTTGCCCGTACTGTTCGGCAAACGGTCGTGAAAATGTCTTTGCTCCTTCCTTCTGTCATTCCCGCTTTCGCGGGATGGCGGTTGGTCATGGCACGGGCGGCTGTTGTGATGCCTGGTTCCGGCCAGGCCGGGCCGGGGGGGGGGGGGGGTCGAAATACAACGGTTTATGGCATCCTCCGTGCAGACCGGGACCAGGTCGCATGAATAGACCGCGCCGGATTTCGTCCGGTTCACCAGTAGGATAACCCAACGGGAAGGACCCAAACACCATGAAGCACATCACGTCGATTTCCGCAGGCACGGGCGCCAAACAAGGTGTCGAGGAAGCCCTCTTTTTCCAGTTCTTCTTCTCCATTCTCAGTGTTATGCTGTCCGCCGCCTTCGGCCAGAAGTAATCATTTCGGCGCACGGGCGGAATCGACGAAGAACCACGTTTGGACCATCGGCATCCCTTTTGCTACAGTCAATACAGCACGCTGCTTAGGGACCGGGGCGGCTGAAAGGGGTGTTTTATGGATCGCCGTTGCTTTCTCCGTCATGCGGGGGTCGTCGGCGCCTCGTTGGCCTTGGCGGCGCCGTCGTTCGCCATGCCAACCGGCCGCAAGCCCAACATCATCTTTGTTTTCGCCGACCAGATGCGCTCGCAGGTGCTGGGCTGTTATGGCAACCGTCAGGTGGCCACGCCCAACTTCGACCGGCTCGCGGAGCAGGGGGCGCGCTTTACCAACGCCCTCAGCACCTGGCCCGTGTGTTCACCCTTTCGTGCCATGCTTCTTACCGGTCGCTATCCCATGGCCAACGGTACCGTGGCGAACGATACGGTGATCCGTCACGACCTGCCCGGCATCGCCACCGTCTGCAAGGCCCAGGGCTACGCCACGGGCTACATTGGCAAATGGCATCTCGATTGGAACCGGGCTCCCTTTGTGCCGAAGAATCGCCGCCTGGGTTTCGATTACTGGGCCGTGCGCAATTGCAGCCACGCCTATTTCGACAGCTTCTACTGTGGCGACACAGGGGAGCATATTCCCCTGCCCGGCTTTGAGCCCTTCGCCCAGACCCGCCTGGCCATCGACTACATACGCCGGCACCGGGAACAGCCCTTCTGTCTCTTTTTGTCGTGGGGGCCTCCTCACGACCCCTACATTGCACCGCCGAAATACATGGAACGTTTCCCCGCCGAAAAGATTGCGTTGCGCAAGAACGTGGGGGAGCGGTCGATGGTCGATGCACTGCTGAAAACCGACCTCCATACACTCTCCGGGCAGGAGGCGGTTTTACGAAAGCGCTTTCGTGCCCGCATGGATGATGACGCGGCCCTGCGGGAGTGGATCCAGGGCTATTATGCCGCCACGCAGGCCCTGGATGACTGCATGGGAAGACTGATGCAAACCCTCGAGGATACGGGCCTGGGGCAGGATACCATCCTCGTTTTTGCCTCCGACCACGGCGATATGCTGGGTTCCCATCGCATGGCGTCGAAGCAAATGCCCTATGAAGAGGCCATTTCCATACCCTTCCTCATTCGCTACCCGCGGGAAATCCCCCCGAAAACCGTGTCCGACGCCCTTCTTTCACCCATTGACATCATGCCCACCCTGTTGGGACTCGCGGGGCTTGATGCGCCCCTGGACCTCGACGGCCTGGACCTTTCCCCGGCCGCCCGCGGCGAGGCTCACCACCAACAGGACGCGGTCCTGCTCATGAAGCTCGTGCATGGCGGGAACCCGTGGCTGGCCAACGGCATCCGGGAATGGCGCGGCGTGCGCACGAAGCGCTACACCTACGCGCGCCTGCTCGATGAGGGGCCCTGGCTGCTCTTCGACAACAGGGAAGACCCCGATCAGTGCAACAACCTGGTGAACGACCCCGCCCATGCGGCAACAAGACACAGGTTGGAAGCCCGGCTCGCCCAACTTCTGAAAAAGGCCGGCGACCCCGGCGCCAGCGCCCCCATCGCGGCCTTTCGAAAACGCCGCCTGGCGGCCTGGAAGGCCGGAGACCCGACGGCCTGAACGTACTTCGGATGGTCGGCTTGAAGGTACCGGTGGGAAAGTGTTTGAACAGAACGTCACCGGCAAGGGTCTGAAACAGACGGGTGTCATGGGGGTAACCGTGCGGGAATCGGGCTACTCCCCACGTCCTTTTTCCGTTTGTTCCCACCCGAAACGCAATACTTCCTTGCCGTCGCCACGAGTGCAAAGGAGCCGTAACAGGCCCTTTCCGTCACCGGGCAGGTTCAACGCCGGCAGCTCCAACATGACTTCGGTTCGCATGCGCGGGGGCACCTGTATGGGTTCTTCCACCAGTGTCGGCGTGCCTTGATAGGTCCAGGCCTTGCCCGCGCTGGGGAAAAGGCGGAAGGTTTTTCCTCCGTCCAGGGAAACATAGAGGTTGGCCCCATAGGCTTGACGGCGCTTTCCCGGTTGTACCTCCCCCGGCCATGGCATATGGAGCACGATGGGGGACGGTGTATTGTTCACGCAGACAATTCGGAGCACCGATTGGTCTGTTCCCGTGAATCCCGCCTCGAAGCGCACCCCTTCGTCCCATCGAGCATAGGCGATTACGCCCAGCACGGCCAACACCACGGCCAGCGTTCCCAGCACGATAGTACGCCGGTCCTCGGCGGGTACGCCTTGCCACGGATTGCCTCGTGCCTGGCGCAGGGCCTTCGCGTAGGCGTTTTCCGGCATTTCCACATAGCCCCCGGCCTGATCGCCGGTTTCCGCCGATACCAATGCGTTTAACCGGGCGACCTCCTTTCGACCGCGGTTGATGCGGGCGGCCAGAGCGCGACTTCGCCGGTTCAGACGCCGGAGATTGGTCTTTTGTCCCGCCGCCGCCCGTGCCAGAAGGCGTTCGCGCGCGTGAAGTGCCCGGCGCAGATCGGTGGCGGCCCGCGCCGCTTCCCTGCGTGCCTGGTGACGGAGTTTTTCGATATGGGATTCCGCGGCTTCCACGGGATGGGTACCGCGTTTTGACAGGCTGACGCGGTGGGTGCCGTCGATACCCCGGCGGACGTTGACCGCGTGCCGGCGTAACAGGGTGTCACGCCAGGAGAGGGCCAACCGCAATCGCCGCTCCAGCCTGTCTTTACGCACGTGTCTATCCTTGGGCCAACGCAGCCTTTACGAAATCCCGGAAGAGCGGCTGGGGCTTCAGGGGGGTGCTCTTGAACTCCGGATGAAACTGGGAGGCGCAGAACCACGGATGGTCCTTGACCTCCATGATCTCGACCAACTCGTGATCGCCCTTGGGGTGCGTCCCGCTTACCACCAGCCCCGCGTTCACCATTTGTTCAAGGTAGCGGTTATTAAACTCGTACCGGTGCCGATGGCGTTCGTGAATCACCGTTTTACCATAGGCCGTGCCTGCTTTCGTGCCTTCTTTCAACTCGCAACGATAGGCGCCCAGCCGCATGGTGCCACCCATATCCTTGATCCCACGCTGCTCGGAAAGCAACGAGATAATGGGATCGGCGCATTCGGGATCGAACTCGGTGGAGTTGGCGTTCGCCAATGCCGCCCTGTTTCGGGCCAGCTCGATACAGGCCACCTGCATTCCCAGGCAAATCCCGAGAAATGGAACACCCGCTTCGCGGGCATACCGGACCGCTCGGATCTTGCCTTCCACCCCCCGCGTGCCAAAGCCGGGCCCCACCAGGATGCCCGCGTATTCCCGGAGGACCTCCGCCGGTTCCGCTCCATTCTCGAACTGCTCGGAATCCACCCAGGTCAGGTCCACCTTGCAGCCGTTGGCGACACCCGCGTGGGTGAAAGCCTCGTTAATGCTCTTGTAAGCGTCGTCGTGTTCCACGTACTTGCCCACGGCCGCAATCTTGACCCGTTTTTCCAGGGCTCCCATGCGCTGCACCATGGACTCCCATTCCGAGAGATCGCCTTCCGGAGCCTCCAGGTTCAGCAGGCGCAGCACGATATCATCCAGCCCCTGACGCTTCATGTTCAGGGGGATGGCGTAGATGGGCGAAATATCCTCCGCGCTGATGATGGCTTCGTCCATGACATCACAGAAAAGGGCGATTTTGCGGCGTTGTTCCGGGGCGAGGCGGTGTGGTCCGGTCCGGCAGACGATGACATTGGGCTGGATGCCGATGTCGCGCAGGGCGCGTACGCTGTGTTGGGTGGGCTTGGTTTTCAGTTCCCCCGCCGCCTCGATGTAAGGCACCAGGGTGACATGGACGAAACAGCATTGGGGCGGCCCCACGTCCAGCCGGAACTGGCGGAGGGCTTCGAGGAAAGGCAGGCTCTCAATATCACCCACCGTGCCGCCGATCTCGATGATGGCCACCTGGATGTCTTCATCCTCCGCCGTGAGCATGCGGATGCGCGACTTGATTTCATCCGTAATGTGCGGGATGACCTGGACCGTTTTGCCCAGGTATTCGCCCCGTCGCTCCTTTTGAATGACGGCATTGTAGATGCCGCCGGTGGTGACATTGCTCTTCTGGGAAAGGTTGGTGTTGGTGAAGCGTTCGTAATGGCCCAGGTCCAGGTCGGTCTCCGCACCGTCGTCGGTGACGAATACCTCGCCGTGCTCGAAAGGATTCATGGTGCCGGGATCCACGTTGATGTAGGGATCAAGTTTCATCATGGCAATCCTGATTCCCCGCGATTCAAGCAGTCGGCCCAGGCTCGCCGCCAGGATCCCCTTGCCCACCGACGAGACCACGCCCCCGGTTACGAACACATACTTCGTCATGCTTCCGCTATCCTTCCTTGCCGGCCTTGAGAATGGCCCGCACCCGCTCCAGGTCCTCCGGCACGTCCACGCCAATCGCCCGGTAGTCCGTGTCAATCACCGCAATCTTGTATCCATTTTCCAGCGCCCGCAACTGCTCCAGCTTTTCCAATTGCTCCAGGGGTGTTTGAGGCATGCGCGCGAATTCGAGCAGGAAATCCCGCCGGTACACATACAGTCCTATGTGCTGCCAATGACACTGCGCCGCCTCGTTCCCGTCCGCCGCGTCCCGCACATGGGGAATGGGGCAACGGGAAAAATACAGCGCCAACCCTTGCGCGTCACACACCACCTTCACAATGTTGGGGTCGTTGATGTGCTCCGGCTGGGTCAGCGGATGTCGCGCCGTCGCCATGACCACGTCGGGCCGCTCCATAAGGGGACGGATGGTATCGTCGATGGTCTCGGGATCGACGAGCGCCTCGTCCCCCTGCACATTCACGATAATCCCGGCCTCCACCCGCGCCGCCACCTCCGCAATACGGTCCGTACCCGTCGCATGGTCCGTCCGCGTGAGCAACACCTTGTCCGTGTAGGGGCGTACCGCGTCGACCACGCGCTGGTCGTCCGTGGCGATAACCACGTCCGACACCAACGTGGCCCGCCGGGCGCGTTCGAAAGCGTGGAGCACCAGGGGTTTACCGTCGAGGGGCGTGATAATCTTGGCGGGAAAGCGGGTTGAAGCGTACCGCGCGGGCACCACGGCAAGCACATCCGGCGAATCCGTGGACATGACCACCTCCTCATGCGGTACGGCCCGGACGGGCCCGATGCTTCCAAACCTGAAACTCACCCGCCGGCACGATAAACCGGACCACAAGGGTGCTGACGGGCCGTTCATGGACACGAAACACGTGTTGATTGGGCCGTGCGTCAGGTTAGATGAGGGAGGGGAAAATCCCGTTGTCTAACGGGATCGTAGACTACCACAGCCCGTCCGCCCGATGCAAAAGCGCGAACACCGACTGTCGCGACTCTTTGATAATGTCACATATTGGACTCATTAGAAATGTCACAATTGGAGCCTTTCAACCGGAGGGTTCGCATGGAAGGACATTTGTTGATGAGTCGCAAGGAGTTGGACCGCCGTTGGGTTCTTGAACTGGT
>JAJRTN010000126.1 GCA_024278275.1 Candidatus Hydrogenedentota bacterium | reverse complement strand
GTCAACACTACATGAACCTGCCCGAAAAACTGCGCGACGAGGGCATTGAGCCAAGAATACCTTGGCTATACGGACTCGAACTGGATTTCCGATTCAAATAATAATAACTGTAAAATCATTCGACCTGAAAAAATCTCTGCGCATGCGGGAATCCACGGAAAAGGTCCATGTGCCGCTCCCCATCGTGGAGCCCCGTTTCCGCGAGGATGACGGTGGGTCTGGCATGGGTGGCGGAGCGATTCCCGGTTTCGGCTGAGGCGGGTTGTGGGCAAAGCCCACGTTGGATATGAATCCAGGCCAAGACGCTTGATATAGTGAACACGGTCCTTGCATCATACTGGCGATCAGGTTGGAGGCGCCGTTTCAGGCCAATCTTGTGCAATATCCCCGGAAAGAGAGGAGCGGCAGACGGGTGGGACGAATTGCCGGGCTATTCCGGACGAAAAGTCAATAAAGGGTCCGAAAATATGCAAACGATTATCTATGGCGAAGTTCTTGGCGCTGGATTGCTTGCTGATATCGCGACCCCGTCCGGAGCCGCTCCCTTTCCCGTCATTCTTGGTGTTCACGGTGGGCGCTGGCACTATAGCAGCCGGAAGCAGCTCGGTCCGGCTATTGACGTGGCACAGTGGGCCGGGCACGGTTTCTTTGACATGTCCATCGATTACCGCCTGGTTACCTGTACGCCGGCACCGGCCTGTTACCAGGACACGCTTTGCGCGATTCGCTGGGTGCATGCACATGCGGATGAATATCACCTTGATACCAATCGTATCTTTCTCACCGGTATGTCCGCAGGCGGGCACCTGGTATCACTCGCTGCGACCCTGGGTGAAGGGCCGTATGGAAAGACGGGGGGCTGGGAGGACCAGCCGTGTGATTTTCGTGCGGCCATCAGCGTTTCCGGCGCCTATGATCTCCTTGGACTGGACTGGGCATGCGGCTGGATTACACCGGGGGTGCCCTGGGACGAGGCCCGGCGCCTGGCCTCTCCCGTGGCACATGTCTCGGTCAGCAGCAAACCGATGCTTCTTTTCCATTCCGACGATGACCCCTCGGTCCCGGTCGTTCAGGCGGAACAGATGACTGCCGCCCTGGCGGAGAACAAGGTCCACTACCGCTTCCTGCACTACCGTGATCGCGGACACATGGGACTGACCCCTGACTTTGTCGTCGAGGAAAGTCTGCGTTTCATCCGCGAGGTTGAGGGGGAATTGTAGACGCTTGACCTGGAAGCAAGGGGGACGTTCGCCGGGTGAAGCGGGTTTTGTTTTTTTTCCCGGGCGTTGCCCCCGACCGGCAGGGTTCCGCGCTTTGGGCGTATAGGAGCCTGCATGCCAGGCAACCGCAACACACAGGGTTTGCGTCACGGGCATCAGTCTCAGCCAGAAAGGCGCGGAATCTGGATGGGCGCTATGAAGAACCAATTCGGAACCATCGGCGGCGTTTTCACGCCGTGCATCTTGACCATCCTCGGCGTGATCATGTTCATGCGCGCCGATTTTGTTATCGGCCAGGCGGGTATTCTGGGCGCGACACTGATCCTTCTCCTCGCCATTTCAATTACCCTCCTCACGGCCCTCTCCACCAGCGCCATTGGCACGAACATGAAAGTGAAAGGCGGCGGGGCCTATTTCCTTATTTCCCGTGTACTGGGCCATGAGTTCGGCGGTGCCATCGGTTTGCTGCTTTTTTTCGCGCAGGCCGTGTCGGTTCCCTTCTACCTTTTGGGTTTTACCGAAGCCCTCGTACGGACTTTTCCCGCGCTGAGCGATCATTTTCTCGCCATCGGCCTGGGCACGGGGATGGTCCTTTTCGTGGTAGCTTACATCGGGGCCGGCTGGGCCATCAAGATGCAATACCTGATCATGGCCACCCTCTTCGGCTCCGTGTTTGCTTTTTTCGCGGGCGCGGCGCTCCACTTTTCCCCCGAGCGCTTTGTCGAAAATTTAGCACCGGGTTATACCCTGATTGAAGATGGCGAAGGTTCTTATTCCTTCTGGATCGTCTTCGCCATCTACTTTCCCGCCGTTACGGGGATCATGGCGGGCATCAACATGTCCGGCGACCTCAGGGATCCGAGGCGCAGCATTCCCGCGGGCACGTTGGCGGCCATTGGCGTGGGCTTCATTATCTACCTGGGGCAGATTCTGCTTTGCGGCGGTGCCTTCGACCGGGCCGACCTTGTTGAAAAGCCCTACCTTCTTCTCCAGGAAAATGCCCTTTTCAACGCAGGGTGGCTGGTCACGGCGGGCGTTTTCGCCGCCACCCTCTCCAGCGCCCTCGGCAGTATTCTGGGCGCGCCCCGGGTCTTGCAGGCCCTGTCGCGGGACAAGATTATCCCCGTGCTCAACCCCTTCGCGCGGGGCAGCCGGAAACGGGACGAACCACGGCGCGCCATGTGGCTTGTCGCCGTCATGTCGGTGGGGGTTTTGCTATGGGCCGTGCGTTCACCCGGCGGCGAAGCACTGAATATCGTGGCCGGAATTATTGCCGAGTTTTTTCTCTACACCTACGCCACCCTCAACCTGGCGGCGTTTATCGAAGGCGCGGGGGCAAACCCCTCTTTCCGGCCTCAATTCCGCTGGTTCCACTGGAGCACCGCCCTGGCGGGAACCCTGGCCTGCGTGGCGGTCGCCTTTATCATCAGCCCCGTTCAGGCGGCCGTCGCCTTTGCCATTCTTGCCTCCTTTGTCTATTGGATCAAGCGCAGGGAGTTGCGAAACACCCACGGGGATGCCTGGCGCGGTTTCCTGTACGGAACCATCCGTAACAGCCTGATATGGCTGGCACGCATGGAAGAAAACCCCAAGAACTGGCGTCCCACCTGCCTGGTTATTGCCGGCGAATCCGAAGGCCGCGAGGCCCTCATCCGCAACGCCCTGTGGTTCTCGGCAAACCGGGGCCTGGTATTCATTGCCCAGGTCCTGGTAGGCAACTTTGAGGAATACGCGTCCCTCCGGGCCACCGCCGCGAAGCGGCTGCGCGATTTCTGTCACGACCACGACATGGAGGCCTTCCCCGTGGTGGTCATTGATCAGGATGCCGAGCACGGCCTGGACAGTGTGCTCCAATCCGTCAGCGTCGGCCCGATCCGCCCGAGCCTGCTGATCGTCGATTGGCCCGAGGGCGCCGCCGAAGCCACCGAAGCCGTGCGTGGCTTCCGCATGGCCCGTGCCCTCGACATGTCCGTCGTATCCGTCCGTTCCGGCGAGGTGGTGGAACGCACGGGAACACGCCGCATTGACGTGTGGTGGCGGGGCATGAAGAATGGGAGCCTCATGGCCCTGCTGGCCCACCTCCTTCGCGGCAACCCCGAATGGGAGCAAGGGATAATACGTGTCTTCCGTGTTATTGAGGATGAAGCGGGCCATGAGGGGACATACGGCGACCTGCGCGAGGCGCTGGCCGAGGCACGTGTCAATGCCGAGGTTATCGTGAAGGTCACCACTGCGCCCCTGGCCGAAACCATACGCGCCACCTCGGCCAATGCCGACATGGTCTTCCTGGGCTTCGGCATCCCCGCGCCGGGGGAAGAGGCGGCCTGGCACGCCCTCTACCAGGGCATGATGCCCCCCCGGGCCACCGTCGCCCTCGTTTGCTCGGTAAACGACATGGATCTCGACGCCTGATGCTTGTTCTCAGGGCGTTCCACCCCCATAATGTCCCGGCAACAGGGAGGTAACACGATGGGTTCACGGCTCTTGAGACGGAGCGTTGTCGTTGTGCTGACGGGAGGGCTCATGATGCTGACGCAACGGCCCGCGCAAGGGGAGTACCCTTACGCCAACCGGGTGACGAACGGCAATTTCGTGGAGGGCACCGAAGGCTGGCATCTGCCCAAAACCGGGGTGGAACGGGGGATGTCGCGAGAGGAGGGGCCGGACGGTACGTGGCTGTGTCTCACGCGCGCCGTGTCCGAAGCGGAACACAACGTGGTGAGCGATCCCTTTGCCGTGGAAGCGGGGGCGCGCTACGGGTTGCGGGCACGTGTGAAGTTGGTCCAAGGAAGCGCTCTCCGCTATAAAGTCACCGTGGAGTGGCTGGATGATGAAGGAAAACACCTGGGCTATGCCAACGACTGGACGGGCCATGTGCGCGGCCCGGAATGGCAGGATCATGACAAGCAACTGACGGCGCCCGAAGGTGCCAGGCAGGCCCGTATCCTTCTCGGTATCGCCCCCGGCGGCGCACTGCGGATGACCGGTATTCGCTTCCAACTCCTGCCTCCGAAGCTTGTCATTGAGGCACTCGGCATGGCCGAGCCGGTATGGCGCGCGGGCGAGGTCAATGAACTCCGCTGCCGCATCCGCAACGCGGGCGGCCTTCCCATCGAGGATCTGAATGGCACGCTCACCTGCGGGGACTGGGCGTTTCCCGTGCGGCTGGGTGTCCTGGATGTTGGCGAGGAACGCCTGCTGAGTGCCGCCGACCCGGCGCACCCCTGGCCTCTTGGGCGGGCTTTCATTGGCGCGGCGTTCACCGCGGCCAATGCCGACGCCCGAAGTGCTGACGGGGTGGTTTTCCTTCTTCCCGACGGTCCCACAAGTACCCGCTCCCTCTCCAGTGGCGACGCCACCATCCGATTTCTTGCTGGAAACAGCTTTTCCGGTTGCGCAGAAGTCACCTATCAAGGCAAGACCCTGGGCATCATTCGCGGCATCGCCGATGTCAAGATCGTGGGCGATGTGCCACGGTTCGGCGCCACGCGAACCGCCGCTAATGGCGTGCGCAAAAGGCCGAAGCAAATGGAATGGGCGTGGCGCAACGCGGCCTATGGCGTCGAAACGAGTTTAACGGCGACGGATGGCGGGTGCTTTGAGCTAACCGCGACAGTGACCGCCGTGACACCGATCACCGTCACCAACTTCTCGTTGCTGGATCTCTTTGTCAATTTCGACGGTGCGGGTACCGCCAAGGACAGCGCCCTCTTCGGCGGGCTGGAGTACCTCACCGCAAAGGACATGTCGTCGGGCACGGAATCGGTGGTGCGCGACCTGGCCGACCGTTATGTTCCCCATCCCAACAAGGTGACCACGCCGGTCATGGCGGTGGCGAAGGACGGGGTGGCCATCGGCCTGCTGTGGAATCCCCTGCAGGAATGGACCAAGGGGCAAGACCGCCCGGCGGCCATCTTTGCATCCCCGGATCGCATTCACCTGAGCGACGGGCACTTTATGTCCATCGCCGCGCCGGGCGTGGGCCGGTACCGCGAAGAGAACGCCCGTGTTTCGATGGGGTTCCGCCTAGATGCAGGTGAAACCATAACCCTGAAAGGCCGGCTCTTTGTGCTGCCCGTCGACCGGGACGTGAGCGAGGTGGTACCTGAAATCCACAGGAAATACCTCGGGACAATCCCCCTCCCGGACGTCGAGCGCGACTACGGAAAGCACTGGCGCGACGCCATCGACTATTCCATGTTTACCTGGGACGAAACCGTGAAGGGATGGAAAAGCGAAGCCCATCACAAAGCGATGTACCATGAGCGCATTGCCGCCCAACTGCTCAACTACGCCGTCTGGCACGACGACCCGGTGGCGGACAAGGCACGCAGGCAAGTGGGACAAGCCATCGCGGAACGTATTGCGAAACACGGGGCGGGAAGCATCGACCTGGACGTGGCCCTCCACACGGGGCATGTCGCCGAAAACCTGGGCGGCCTTTGGGGCGGCCTTGATCTCATCAACAGCCAGCGGCCCGACGGCTCCTGGGCCTTCACACCCGACGAGAAGACCGCTTCTCTCGGGAAGGCAGGCGACACGGCCTCGGGCATCTGCCTGAAAGCCATTGTTTCGCTGCTTGAACTCGCGGAACGCAGCGGCAGCCGGCGTGCTCTCGACGCGGCCCTGAAAGGGCTGGACTACGTGGATAAGACCTTCAACCGGCCCGCCGGGGGGGAAACCTGGGAGGTGCCGCTCCACGCGCCCAACCTGCGGGCTGCGGCCCTGGGCGTGGACGCGGGCGTGCTCGCTTACCGTATGACCGGCGAGGAAAAGTACCTCGGCATGGCACGCTATTGGGCTGACACGGGATTGCCTTTCCTCTATACCTGGGAAGCGAAGGACCGGCCGGGCATGCGTTACGCCACGGTGAGCGTCTTTGGCGCCACCTTCCATACCACCATCTGGTTTGGCCGCCCCGTGCAATGGGTCGGTATCATGTACGCCCGTTCACTTAACCGGCTCGCCACGGTGGACCCGGACAAGGCCCTTTTCTGGAAGCACACCGCCGAAGGGATTCTCCTGTCGGCCATTCAGCAGCAGCGTCTCTCCCTGGCCCCCGAGGCGGGAAACCCCTGGCCCGGGGCGATCCCCGATTCCTACGAATTGACCCAGGGTGTGGTAATGGGCGCCTGGATCGGCCCGCAGCTTATCCTGCCCTCGCTGGAGACCGCCAACGAAGCGCCCGGCCTGGACACGGCGCTGGTGGGCAAACCTGGCCGGCAGATTCGCATCTGGAGCGCGGCCCGAATCAAGGACGTGGTCCTGGAAAGAGGGCGCCTTCGCGCCGATTTTGCCTATCCTGCGGGACGATCCGCCCACGCGCTGCTCCTGTGCGCGACACGGCCGGAAACCGTCAGCGTGGACGGCAAAACGCTCACGGAGACACAAGCCTTGGACCAGGCCGACTCCGGGTGGCACTATAACGAGGCCCGTCACGTTGTGATCATCAAGCATCGGGGCGGTGATGTGCGCCGTTTGCGGGTAGGCCCGCTGGACTTCGCGCGTTCCCTGGAATAGCGCCGAAAGAGCAGGTGTGGTATAAAGGAATCAGGCGGTACGGCGCGGCAACGAACACAAAGGAAAAACACATGATTCGAAACGCACATCGCATGCGAAGTGCCTTGTTGTCCGTTGTGATGATGTTGAGCGTCTTCACGGCGTGGGCGGAGCCCGGCGTTCCCTCCGTGGCCGACATGGAAATCCTCGGCGAGGAGGTCGTGTGGACACCCAAGGTGGACTTCGCGTCCCTGCGCCTGTCCGTGGCCCTGCCCGATGGCCGAACGGTGCAATCCGCCTTTCCGCAAGACACACCACCCTATTTCAATATGTGGCTTGAAGACGGCACCCGTGTTCCTGATGGACGCTATATGTATGAATTGCGCGTTCGGCCCCGGGTGGACGACGAAACGCAGTCCATGCTGGCTGCCATTCAGGCTTTGCCCGACCGCCAGGAGCGGGTGGACCTGCTGGTGTCGGAAGGCCGCCTGCCGGAAAAACCCCTGGTGCAAACAGGGTATTTCCTCGTGGTGGATGGCCTGCCTTTGCTGCCCGCCGCCAAGGTGGGACAGGCGAAACACCCCAAGCCCTCCCTGGCTGCTCCGACGGCTGCCACGAATACGAAGGCCGTCACTACGGGGGACCTGTCCGTGAGGAACAGTCTGTGCGTCGGGGGCGACTGCGCGGACACGGAGACCTTTGGTGACGAAACCATTCTTCTAAAAGAAGGCACCCTGCGTATCCGTTTCAACGACACCAGTACCACCGCCGGAGAACCTACCCGAAACTGGGGCATCACCATCAACGATATCGCGGTTAGCGGCGCGGATTACTTTGCCATCGAGGACGAGGACGCAGGCAGCATTCCCTTCCGCATCGAGGGCACCGCGCCGGACCACGCGCTCTATGTCAGCGACAGTGGCGACATAGGCTTTGGCACCTCGACTCCCGCGCAACGCCTGCATGCGCTCGACACCGACACGCCGACGCTGCGCCTTGAGCAGGCGGGAGGGGCCTTTGGCGACCGGACCTGGGATATTGGCGGCAATGAATCGCAGTTTTTCGTTCGTGACGTGACCAATGCCTCGGCCCTTCCCCTTCGCATTACGGCGGGCGCGCCCAACAACAGTCTCTTTATCGCCGCGGACGGCAAGGTCGGGCTGGGAACGGCCACTCCCACGGCGCGGCTGCACGTGAAGAGTACCGACGGCACGGATTTACTGGTCTGTGAGGACGCTACCAACACGGTGGTGGTGCGTGCCCTGAGCCAGACCTCGGACGTGAATCTCAAGGAGAATATCAAGCCGGTTGACGGGCGGGATATCCTGGACCGCGTGTCGGAACTGCCTGTTTCCAGGTGGAACTTCAAGGGTGACGAATCCGCCACCCGGCATCTCGGTCCCATGGCGCAGGACTTCCATGCCGCCTTCGGCCTGGGCGAAGACGACCGCCACATCGCTCCCATGGACATGAGCGGCGTATCCCTGGCCGCCATTCAGCAACTCAACGAAGAGCGGCAGGCGCAGGAAGCCAAGATTCGCGCTTTGGAAGAACGGCTTGCCCGGCTGGAGGCCCTGCTGGGGAGCAAGGCCGGGAGGTAGCCGTCGGCATCAGCGGGTATTCCGGAGGTCTGCGCCTTCAGAAAATGGGACCTATGGGACGCAGGGGACCCATGGGACAAGTGAGGTCGAATGAAGAAGGGTTCCCGGGTTCCCATAGGTCCCATTCGTCCCATAGATCCCATGGTTCCCACCCAAGAGCCGCGCCGTCATTCCGTGGTGACGGGCTCCTCGGTCTGACCTTCGAGGGCGGCGACCAGGGCGTGCCAGGCCAGGGTGGCGCACTTGATCCGTACCGGGTACTCGCGGACCCCGCTGAAGACCTGCAACTTGCCCAAGGCATCCGCGTCGAATTCTGCATCGGGTGCCGAGGTCACCATCTGATGGAAGGCCTCGAAGATCTTCTTGGCCTCTTCGATAGTCTTTCCCTTCAGGGTGGTGGTCATGATGGAGGCCGACGACTTGGAGATGGCGCAGCCCGCCCCGTCAAAGGCCACCTCGCGGATCCGGTCGCCCTCCATTTTCACGTAGATGGTGAAATGGTCGCCGCAGAGGGGGTTGAAGCCCTCGATTTCCGCGTCCGCGTTTTCAATCTTGCCGAAGTTTCGGGGCTTCTTGTTGTGATCGAGGATCACCTGCTCGTAGAGGGAACGGGAATCAGCCATCAGCCAAACACCTCGTTTACTTTATGCAGGGCGCGTACCAGGGCGTCGATTTCGTCCCGCGTGTTGTAGGCCGCAAAAGAAGCCCGGGCCGTGGCCGGGATGCCGAAGCGGGCCATGACGGGCTGGGCGCAATGATGACCCACGCGAATGGCCACGCCCTCATCATCCAGGATTTGGCCAATGTCGTGGGGATGGGCGCTTTCCATGACGAAGGATATCACACCGGCTTTCGCCTTTGCCGTGCCGATGATGGTGAGTCCCTTCACCTCCCGCAGGGCCTCCGTGGCGTAGGCCACCAGGTCCCGCTCATGGGCGGCGATGTTGTCCATGCCGAGATGCTCCAGGTAGTCCACCGCCGCGCCCAGGGCAATGACGCCCTCGATGTTGGGCGTGCCCGCCTCGAACTTGTAGGGCAGGCTGTTGAAAGTGGTCTTCTCGAAACTCACCGACATGATCATGTCGCCGCCGCCCTGGTAGGGCGGCATGGCATTGAGGACCTTGGCCCGTCCGTGGAGAATGCCGATGCCCGTGGGACCGTACATCTTGTGCCCGGAACAGGCAAAGAAATCCGCACCGAGATCCTTGAGATCAATAGGCATATGAGGCGCGCTCTGCGCTCCGTCGAGCAACACGGGAATGTCGCGCTCATGGGCCCTGGCAATGATTTCCTTCACGGGATTCACCGTGCCCAGCGCATTGGATACATGGGCCAGCGCCAGGATCTTCGTCTTGCCGGTGAGCAGGCCGTCCAGGGACTCCATGATGATCTCGCCCCGGTCGTTGATGGGGATAACCCGGAGCCTGGCACCTTTTTCCTCGCAGAGCATTTGCCAGGGAACGATGTTGGAATGATGTTCCAGGTGCGAAACCAGCACCTCGTCGCCCGCGCCCACGTGCTGCCGGCCATAGGTCTGGGCCACCAGGTTGATGCCGTCCGTGGTGCCTCGCGTGAAGATCACCTCGCAACCCACGGGCGAATTGAGGAACGTGGCGATGCGCCGCCGTGCGGCTTCGTATTTCTCCGTGGCCACCTGGCTCAGGAAATGGACACCCCGGTGGACGTTGCTGTTCTCCTCCAGGTAATACCGGCGGATGGTGTCGATAACCGGGATGGGCGTCTGGGAAGTCGCGGCGTTGTCGAGGTAGACAATCGGCTTGCCATGGACGGTCCGGGAAAGAATGGGGAAGTCCCGCCGCACCGCCTCGACATCGAGCGATAACGTACTGGATTCCGCTTGTTCCAAGGTATCTACCGCCATATTTTCCTTCCTTTCCACTGCATACGGACCGGTCATGCCACGATCGATCCCGCAGGGTGCGCTTCAGCGCACCACTATTCCCATCATGTAGAATGGCCGCCAACCCGGAAGACCGCCTCCAGGTGCCGCGTGAGGGAATCGCGCAGCGCCGTTTCCTCGATCTCCGCCACCACCGCCTCGGCGAAGCCAAAGGTCAGCATGGCCCGCGCGGCCTCCTCGCCGATGCCCCGGCTGCGGAAATAAAAGATGATTTCCTCGGGCGGCGCGCCCACGGTCGCCCCGTGGGTGCATTTCACGTCGTCGGCATAGATCTCAAGCTGGGGCTTGGCGTCAATGGTGGCGGTGTCCGACAGCAGCAGGTTATTACTTAACTGGTCCGAATCCGTTTGTTGGGCGTCGCGGGCTACGTTTACCTTCCCCGTGAAAACCGTCTTGCTCCTGCCGTCGAGCACGCCCTTGTAGGCGATCCGGCTCGAACAGTGGGGGGCCGCATGGGTGATGTCGAGGGCATTGTCGATGAGCCGCGTATCGTTGTTGATATACAGCCCCGTGAGGGAGCAGGACGCGCCCTCTTCCACCAGCCGGACGCAAAGCTGATTGCGCGACACCTTGCCCGTGAGGGCCGCGGTGAATGATTCTAACCGGCTGTCCCGGGCCTGAATAATTTCGGTCGTGGCCAGGTGCTTGCCTTCCGCGCCCTCGCGAACGATCTTATGCCATTGCAAGTGCCCGTTGGGACCAAGAACCACCTCGTCCACCACGTTATTGAGGTAGGGGGTGGTGTCGCTCAAAGCCGCGTAGGTCATGGTGACCGTTGCTTCGGCGCTCTCGCCCAACACCACCAGGTTGCGGATGTGTGACACCGTGTCCGCCGGCCGCGCCGTGGTCAGGAACAGGACGTGTACGGGTGTCTTCAACACGGTATTCGCGGGAACATGGATGAAAATGCCATCCTGAAGAAAGGCCGAATTGAGCGCGGGAAAGGCGCCCCGCTTGCCCAGCACCGTGCCCAGATGCTCCTTTGCCACGGCGTCTCCCGCGGCGATGGCTTCACCCAGGCCGGCCACCCGCACGCCATCGGGAAGCGCCCGGGTGCGTGACAGGCCGGGCGCGTAGTACCCGTCCACGAACACCAGCTCGGTCCACGATCCGTCGCCCAGAAAATGACCGTCCGCGGCATCCGGCGTAATGTTGTGGGTTGTCGGAGTAACCAGGGACGTGTAGGCGGTGTTTACAATGTCCGAAACGTTGGTCTGCCGCCACTCTTCGAGCTTGGGGTGGGGCATGGGGGCGGCGCGGAAACGCGCCTCCCCTTCACGGCGGATGGCTTCGGCCCAGGCGGGCAGACCATCGGCGCCAAGCTGCTTCAGCGACGCAAGGTAATGTGATTTATTGGTCTCGGCGATGGCGTTGGCCATGTCGGTCTCCCGTTGGCAAGGGTTCATAGGGCGGCGGCCGTTTCTTCCCTGATCCAGTCGTAGCCCTTCTCCTCCAACTCCAGTGCCAGATCCTTGGTCCCGCTCTTGACGATACGCCCCTTGTAAAGGATGTGTACGTAATCGGGAACGATGTAATCGAGCAGCCGCTGGTAATGGGTCACCACGATGAAGCTCCGGTTCGGGCTGCGCAGTTTGTTGACCCCGTTGGCGACAATGCGCAGCGCGTCGATATCCAGCCCCGAATCAGTCTCGTCCAGGATGGCCAGGCGCGGTTCCAGCACGGCCAACTGAAGAATCTCGTTGCGCTTCTTTTCGCCGCCGGAAAAACCATAATTCACGAAACGGTCGGCGAAATCGGCCTTCATTTCAACCAGTTTCATCTTCTCTTCGAGCACTTCCCTGAAATCGAAGGAGTCCAACTCTTCCAATCCCCGGCTCTTGCGCGTCTCGTTCAGCGCGGCCTGGAGAAAGCTGGCGTTGGTGATCCCCGCGATCTCCACGGGATACTGAAAGGCGAGGAACAGACCGGCCCGCGCCCGCTCCTCGGCGGGCAACTCCAAGAGGTCGTCTCCCAGGAAGGAGACCCGGCTTGCCCCGTCCACCTCGTAGGCCTGGTGGCCCGCCAGTACCTGCGCCAGGGTGCTCTTGCCGGAGCCGTTCGGCCCCATGATGGCGTGGACTTCGCCGGCCTGTACCGACAGGTCGATGCCCTGCAAGATGGGGTTGCCGTCCACGGAGGCCTTCAAGTTTCGTATTTCAAGCATGCTAGCCGACACTCCCTTCAAGACTGAGGCTCAGTAGTTTGGTCGCTTCCACGGCGAACTCCATGGGCAGGTGATCGAAGACTTCCTTGCAGAAGCCGTTGACCACCATGGAAATGGCATCTTCCTGTCCGATTCCCCGGGACTGACAGTAGAACAACTGGTCCTCGCTGATTTTCGAGGTGGAGGCCTCGTGCTCAACGGAGGAACTGCTGTTACGGACATCGATGTAGGGGAACGTATGGGCGCCGCATTCCGAACCGATGAGCAGCGAATCGCACTGCGTATAGCTCCGGCTGTTCTCCGCTTTGGGGTTCACGCGAATGAGACCGCGGTAACTGCTGTCGCTGCGGCCCGCCGAAATGGTTTTCGAGATGACCGTGCTCGACGTGTTCCGGCCGAGGTGCAGCATCTTCGTGCCCGTGTCGGCCTGTTGCAGGTTGTTCGTCAGGGCCACCGAGTAGAACTCGCCCACCGAATAATCGCCCTGAAGAATGCAGCTCGGATACTTCCACGTAATCGCCGACCCCGTTTCCACCTGGGTCCACGAGATGCGCGAATGATCGCCCTGGCACTTGCCGCGCTTGGTCACGAAGTTGTAGATACCGCCCTTGCCGTCCTTGTCGCCCGCGTACCAGTTCTGCACCGTCGAGTACCGCACCGTGGCATTCTTGTGGGCCACGATTTCCACCACCGCCGCGTGCAACTGGTTCTCGTCGCGCATGGGCGCGGTGCAGCCTTCGAGGTAGCTCACCTCGGCGCCCTCGTCCGCCACGATAAGGGTGCGCTCAAACTGGCCCGTGTCCGCCGCGTTGATGCGGAAGTAGGTGGACAGGTCCATGGGGCATTTCACGCCTTTGGGGATATAGACAAAGGAGCCGTCGCTGAACACGGCGGAATTGAGCGCCGCGTAGTAGTTGTCGCCCTGGGGCACAACGGAACCGATGTACTTTCTGACCAACTCGGGATGTTCCCGGAGTGCCTCGGAGAAAGAACAGAAAATGATCCCCCGCTTCGCCAGGATGTCCTTGTGCGTGGTGGCCACCGAGACACTGTCGAACACGGCATCCACGGCCACATTGGCGAGGCGTTTCTGCTCTTCGATGTTGATCCCCAGTTTCTCGAAGGTCGCCACCAGGTCGGGGTCCACCTCGTCCATACTCTTCAGCTTGGCTTTCTTTTTCGGCGCCGAATAGTAGCTGATGTCCTGCAAGTCCGGGGATTCGTACCGGACCTTGGCCCAGGTGGGTTCCCCGGGCATGGTCAGGAAGCGCTGGTACGCCTTGAGCCGCCATTCCAGCATCCACGCCGGTTCGCCCTTCTTCTCCGAGATAAGGCGGATGATGTCCTCGTTAAGGCCCTTGGGGATGGTCTCCGATTCGATATCCGAGGTCCAGCCGTGTTTATATTCCCGGTTCGCCAGCGCTTCCGCCTCACGGTTGCTGCGTTCGACGCGGCTCCCCTCGTATTTCGCGGTTTCCAGTCCATCGCGCTGGGGCATTTGATCGTACTCCGCGGTTGTTATCACAAACAGGTACACGCCGGGCGGGCGCTTGGAAGGGGTGGCAAAAAGATCGTCATCCCGGATCAATCCGTCCATCGTGACGGGATGGACACAGGCATTGGCGCGGGAGTTTGGCCCCGAGCGTCGTCAAGAGACTTTCCTTCACGCCCTGCAACATATTCAACAGCACGTACTTACGCTTTATTCCCGCCCCCCTTTCGTGGACACCACGAAGCCGGGCAGGACCGTGCTTTTCCACGCCGCCACCACGCACGAAGCCCATTTTAGCACTCCCCGCGGGGAGCATGAAAGCGGGCGGAAAGGAAGCCCTCCTTCCCCCTTGGGATGATGACCGGCGTCTTGGCTCCCGTCCTTCCTGTGAAAAAGCGGGCCGGGGCGATGGGCTTGTTGGACCCACGGCTATCGTCCCAGGGCCTCCCGTCCCGCGCGGATGGCCTGGGTGACCATGACAGGCCCCAACTGGTCGCCATAAAAAGAGACACCGGATTCGTAACCGCCTTCCCGGTAGACTTCGGGGGCGAGGATGTAGCTGATCCACTCGTTGCCCAGGCCCACGATGATGGGGTGGGGCGTGCCCGCTTTCGCCAAGGCGTGCTTGACCTCCAGCCCAAGGGCGGCGGTCATCTCGCCGGGAATAGACACGGCGAGCAAATCCCCCACGCGGAGCACGCCCATGAACGACGACTCGGGGGCCAACGCCTCGACGACAGCCATGATGTTTTCCGGGGTCAGGCCGTATTCAGGACCGGCCGCGTCCAGCAGGGCGGGGGGCGCGGTGCGGGGGGGCAGGTTGAGGGTGGACACCTGGCAAACCAGCGGGGCCTTCCGTTTCGTCTCGATCTTCTCGCACAGGGCCAGTACCTTGGGGGCAAGCCGGCGGCCATAGCTTTCGGCCCGGGCGAAGGGCGTGTCCCCTTTACCCCCTCGCGGCGCGATGTCACCCTCGGCTCCGTTGGTGTACAGGCACAGCACACCGCCGCCCAGGGCCTTCTCCACTTCGCGCTGCAAGTAACCGGGCCACCCCGCGGAAATCTCCATGACCTTTTCCGTCATGTACGTAGGATGGGCCGTCCAGTTAACCCATACGGCCAGGGGCGTGCCGTCCATCCGGTCGAAGCGGGTTACGGTCATCTCGTCATCCACCACGCCATCGCCGCGCCGGTTGCGGTTCAAACCGGGTAAGTGGACCGATCCGGTGCCCACGCGTACGGGCTGATACGCTTTGTCCGCCTCGATGATGGCTTGGGCGATCCGGTCCGCCGTGAAGGTAAGCAGCGACTCATCAAAGATCCCGATGGCCTTGTTGCCCAGCACGTTGACCCGGTTCATGGCGTTCATTTCCGTGGAGGCGTGGCAATGGGCGGCGGTGAGCATGAGGTTTTCCGACGTGATGCCCGTGGCCTTGATGCGTTCCAACACCTCGTCGCGCAGGGAGCGGACGATTCCCAGCAGGTCCGTCGTAACCAGGGCGAACTTGGTGTCCCCCTGCCGCAAGATAAGGACCTTCGCCAGGGTCCGGTCGTGTATGCCGGTTGCCGGGGCGTTCTGCCGGGCGCCATAGCCCCCCAGGGGGACATGATAGACCGTGGGATCGGGGGTGATATCGCTCACGGCCATCCCGGCCAACAGGGGTTCTTCCGCCTGAACGGCGGCGGTGAACGCCATCGCGGCAACAAATATCATGGTCATGCCAAGTTTCCTTATCCCGACGGCAGACATGAATCACAAGGGTTCGCCGGGTGCCACTGGAGTTGCTGGAGGCACCCGAATCAAACGGAGGCGCATCCTACCGGCCCACGGCACGATAGATGCGGTCTTCCTGTTCGTAAACGATCATCCAGTCCCCTCGAAACCAAACCGGGTTCGACAGGGTATCCACACGATGACCGGTGAACCGGGGCGTCATGCCCGGCATCCAGTGGCGAAGGTCATCGCTTCTCCAGTAACACCTGGTGGGGGCCTGGGCAATCCCGGCGTAGCCCTCGCCATCGGGCGAAACGGCAAAGGAAGCGATCTCCTTCGCCACGGTGATCACTGGTTCATCCACGGCCCGTTTCCAGTGGACCAGGTCATCCGACACGGCAAGCCCGGCACCCTGTTTCTTGTACAGCGAAGCCATGCCCCGGTACAGCAGGTAGTACCGTCCGTCATGCTTCATGGGGGGCGCGGGATAGGTGCTGATGAACCGGTCCCACCGCTGCGCCCGGCTCGGCAGCACGGGGTTTCCCGGATGCTTGGTCCAGGTGGTCAAGTTGGTTGACGTGGCGAGGCCGATTTGTTTCGTCTTGTCATCGCGTCCCGAATAGAAAAGATAATAAGTGCCGTCCACGGAGATGACTACCGGTAACTTGGCCACCACGCTGTCGAAGGCGCCCGCTTCTCCCACGCCGAGGATGGGATTGGCCGCGTGCTTTTTCCAGTGCAGACCGTCGCGAGAGACGGCGAGACCGATGCGCTCGTGGCCGCTCTCGTTGAGAGGTTTGTCCTGGCCTTCATAAAAGCAGTAGAGCGTGCCATCCACCTCCAGCAGGAAGGGATTGTCCACGGCGTAATGGTCCCAAGCGCCCTCGGGGCCACGGTCGATGACGGGCGAAGCCTTGGGGGCCTCCTCCCATGTCGAGACCTCGGAAAGAAGCGGCCGCCCCGTGGCCCACGGTGCCACGAGAACGATCATCATCCAGAAAAGAAGCCACCTGTTCATCTTGCATTTCTCCCGGATTTCTCGCCCCAACGATACACGGCGGGAGGGCCCCCATGCCACATTATTTTGGGGCCGCGGGCTCCGTGGCCAGCCTTTCCGTCCGCTTTTCCACACGTCCATGAAGCAGCCCCGCTACCGCGTGAGCCGTTGATACAGCGGTTTTTCCCGCCAATCAGGGGCAAGGGTGGCGGTGAGGAGGAAGGTGAACCGCTCCGGGTGGTCCACGCGATCCAGGCTCCGAAGGCGCGGGAGGAACTCGGGGGCAAGTTCCAGGCCCTTGTAGCGCGTCCATTCGTGGTCGGTGTTGCGCCAACGGGCGTAATAGGCGGGAAAGTACAATCGCACGGGACCACCCTCCGCCCGGGGAATGGTTCCTGTCCAGGTGAAAGCCACATCGTGCGACGATCCTTCGTAGCGCACCAGGAAAGGCACCGCGCCCTCCGAGCTGTCGAATTCGGCCACCAGGTAGTCGTAGTTGAAACAGGGCGGCCCGTCCGGCTGGGGGCCGCACTTCGCACCCTCATCGCTTTGCACGAGTACGAATCCGTTTTCCTGTGAGGTTGTGTGGAAGGAGAGTCCCGTTCGTGGTGCGGCCTCGTAGGCCTCCAGCACCTTTCGGACCTGCCCGGTCTGGTAAATGCGGAGCGCCTGGAGTGGCACGAAAATCCCTACCACGGCGATCACGGAAAACACGGCAACACGCAGGATGGCTCCCTTCGCCCCGTGTTTGGGAAGCAGAGGCGAGGCGTCCTTTGCGCGCTCTCGGGTTATGGGGTAGCGCACTATTGCAGCCACCGCGGCCAGGCAGAACGCCACCGCCCAGAAGGATAGGAACTGCATGTGGAAGTAGTGACGGCTGGCGAATTGCACCGCGCCGTAGCCGCCGAAATAGAGCAGAAAGAAGAGCGCCGCCAGACCGTGGCGCAAACTGAACGCACTGAGCAGCAGCAGGGCCAGCACCACCGCGTAGCGTGCGTAGCGGAGGCCGTGAAAAACGATCCAGGCGTGGGCGTCATAAAAATGGCGCAGGATCGCGTCGTCAATACCCCGTGGCGCGGGATGGCGGGGGCTGGAGTTCAGTTCGTCCACCGTGCGCAAGGTGGCGGCCAGGGCGCGCATCATGAGATCCGCCGGGAAGGTGCGGATCACTTCGCGCGTGAAACGCCGCCCCGCCGCCTCGACTTCCGGCGTATCCCAATCGTAGAAGCCCGGCGCACCGGTGCGGTGGACGGCGTAAGCCTCCAGCGTGGCGAAGGGTTCGCGGTCGAAGTAGCGATGGTTAATCTGGTAAGGCACACCGCCCACGCCGAGACGGCTGTCATAGAGGTCGTTGAGGCCCAGCATGAAGTCCTGGTATTTCATGCTCGTGCCCATGGCCGTGAGGATGGGAAATCCCGCCACGAAAAAGACGGCGAGGAAAATCGCCACCGCCGCGACTTTCTCGCGAAGCCGTGCAGTGAGGGGGCCTTCCAGAAACAGGAACACCACCAGCACGAAGGCGGGCACGCAGATGAGTACGTCCATGCGAAAGCCCATGCCCACGCCCAGCACCACGCCACACAGGGCGGACACCCCAAACAGACGCCCCCGCGCGAAGGGCCGCTTCACCAGCCACGCCAGGAGGAGGATGGCGCCTAGAATGAAGGGCGCTTTCGAGTAGTCCCGAAGACGCACCAGGTTATTGAGCTGGATGGGCGAGAACACCAGCAGCAACACGGCGGGCCAGGCAATGAATCGCGGCACGGCCAAGCGGAACAGGCCGAAAAGCACGGCGGCGCTCGCACCGAAAAGCAGGCCGTACAGCGGCGTCAGGGCGGACCACCGCACGCCCAGCGCCCGCCATAGCCAACCCACGGCCAGGAGCAGGTAGCGTTGCCGCCGCTGGAAGGACCCCAGGGGGATCTCCGGAACGTCCTCGGGCAGGCGCGCACAATCGAAGCAGTCCATCACCGGGGGGTGGTTCACGTGCATTTCGGGATGGATAAAAGCGTCCAGTTCCGGCACCGCCCCCGGGGCGGGATTGACGAAGCCCCGCCCGCAGCCCAGCATCACCGACGGCCCGAAAAGGTCCTGAAAGAAATGGGGCGTGCCGTCCCACGACACGGAAAAGACCATGCACGTGCAACCCGCGATAACCCCGATGAGCGCCGCCTGCCAAGCGTCTCGTTTGCGTGATGACGTCATGGACCGACGTACTCCTCGAAGGCCTGAATCATGGCCAGCAGGAACACACGGCGTAGCGCGTCGTAACCCCGGTCGTTGGGATCTTCGAGGTTTTCGTAGTACCAATAGTGCGGATCCTCGGCATCGTAATGGTCACGCCAGAATTGCCGCGCATGGACGCCGTGGCCCAAAAACACGCCGTGCATGTCCACGAGCCATACCTTTTCATACTGGTCCGCAGTCTGCCGGATGATATCGTTGTATGCGGTGAGGAGCGCCAGCATGTCCGGCCAGGGCGGCAGCCGGGCGGCCTCCGGATCGCCTACGCCATCGGAAGGATCGTAGATATTGGCGAGAAAGATTTGGCAGCCGCCCGGGAAAAGACGGCGAATACCGCCCAAGATCGTTTCCAACCGTTCCCCGTAGTTTTCGATCCACGGCCCGGCCTCCGCCAAGGTCGCCCCGTACATGGCGCCCTCACGAGGCGGGGTGCGACCGTAGAAATGAATAAGGTCGTTGCCCCCCGTGGTGAGACAGACCACGCCCAACGTGTCCACCGGGTAGGGCTTCAGGGCTGGAAGTTGCTTCTCCAGGCATTCCTCCGAATTGGACCCGGAGACCGCGTGGTTTTCCAGCACCAGGTTCGGAAACCATCGCTTCAGATTCAGGCCACGAAGGTCGTCAAACTCATCGGACGGGTTGGCGAAAAGACGATTGAGATAGGCTTTTCCCGGCGAAGCGCCATAGCCCGCCGTGACGCTATCCCCCAAGCCCAGCAGCACCACGGGCCGTTCGGACAACACCGTTTCAAAGGGTTCTCCGGGCACGGGCGGCCCGGCCGGCCCGTCGCCCATGGTGGGTGGCAGGATGAAGTAGTACGCATAGGCCAGCGTCAACGCGACCGCCACCGCGGCAAGGGCATAAACGGTTTTTCGAATCACGTGATTTTGCGCCATGGGCTTCCCTCCTCTGGACGGCCATTGTAGACACGGTCCTTTCCCTTGGTCCAGCGGATTGTGCCACTTACTCGTGGTCGCGGGTAAGCATTTCGAGAATACGTTGCTCGCGTCGCCGCAACAGAGCACCGGCGGACCGCAACAGGTAGGGATAGGCAAAGAGCATACCGGCCAGCAACGCCAGGGCTGCCACGGGACCGAGAGGAAGAAGACCCATGTCAAGTGTTCTGCCGACCCAATTCACCGTGATCACGATAGCGCAGACCCAGACAGGCACCATGAACACCAGTCCGTTGACCAAGGCTGCAAGAAGCATGTTGGTGTTAAGCTTGTTGCGTTTGAGTGCGCTGCGGGGGAGCGCATAGGGCATGACGGAGGAGGTGTAGTTTCCGAAACAGATGAGACAGATATATACCACGGGCGCGAGAAACAGCCACGTGAGCATGTCGGTCCAAGGTATGGGCGCCAGGAAGCCGAGGAGGACCAAGGGCGTGAGGCTTACTCCCCCGGCAATGGGCGCCAAAGCAAGGTTCCGGGCCAGCAGCACCTTGTGGCGGGGCGTGGGCGCGAGCAGGTGGCACCGGAATCCGTCGTAGTCCGCGCCGAAGAAGTTGAGCAGGAACGCGCTCAGGCTCATGTACGGGGAGAGTATGACCAACCCCACCAGAAAGGGCGACAAGCCTTCACCTTTGCGTGAGATACCCACCATAAAACATATCGCTATTGGCATGAGTAAATTGGCGCCGACCACGGTTCGCAGATTGGGCAGGCGCACGTAATGAAGCCAGGCGGCTCGGGTAAGGGCCGCCGTGTCTTCAGCGAGAAAGGGAAGCCCCCCGGCCGTGAATGCAGGCCTACCGCCAAGTCCGACCGTGGGCCGATCCATGGATCGCTCCACCCGGTTGCAGCCAAGACAATAGTCGTGCATGGCGCGGTAGCCGCGCCACAGACCCACGGCCATCAGCGCAATCAACCCGGCAAAGGCCGCCAGCGCGGTGGCATGGTCGCCCCGGTCGATGGCGGTCACGCCACAGGGAAACCAAAGCGGAGGCAGCATGGCGCTCACGGCGGTGAGAAGCACTTTGGGATCGATCTGCTGAACCCGCGGTGGGAGGTAGGGTAGGGTGGCGCGGTAGGCGGCGCCCACCCAGGCCGGACTGTATAACAGGAGGAACAAAGCGAAAGGGAGCAGGCCCATGATGATGCGGCAGCGGCGCTTGTTTTCCATGAGCATGGCGAAGAGGCCCCGTGCATGGTACGCCCACGCCATGACCATGAGTATGAAGGCCAGAGCCAGAGGAATGCACAGCAGCATATTGGGACCGCGTGAGAGGACCATTCCCGCGATGAAGGCCAGGCTGATGGGCGTGGCGAGGAGGAATGCGGGGCCAAACAGGGAGGCGATAAAGTTCATGGAGAAAACCATGGGCAGGGACACGGGGAAATGGAGCATCTTCCGAAGGTCGATGATATCGGCCCGTTGTATATCCATGAGAAGGCCCAGCAGCAGCAGAAACAAGAAAGCGAATACCGCGCCGTCGAAGATGGCCAACAGAGTCAAGTTATCCACGTCGTCCGAGCCCAGGAGACGCCACGCCCCCATGAAAGCACCGGTGGAACCGGCCACGGCAAGGCTCAAGACCATTAGCGCCAGGAGGGCTCCCACCAACGTACCGAGCAGTTTCCCGCTGGAGAATGTGTGTGTCAGGATCGTCCACTTGAGGGCGATGATCGCCCAACACTGCCGCATCATGAGCACACTCCTCTACATGCGCGCCCGAAGCCAGGACAATTCCACCGAGGTCTCCTCCGGTTCCCCGACGGCACTAATGAACATGGCTTCCAGGGAAGGCCCGTTTCCGCGGTCGAGGGGAGCCTGATGCACGAGACGGCCCTCGCTGATAATTCCTACGTGGGTGCAGAGACGTTCCACCACTTCGAGAATATGGGACGTCAGGAAAATGGTGCCGCCCCGTTCAACAATTCGGTCGAGCACGGCGCGGATGGTTCTCGAAGCCAAGGCGTCGATACCCTCGAAGGGCTCGTCCAGAAAGACCAACTCGGGGTTGTGGATCAGTGCGGCCGCCAGTGACAGCTTCTTTTTCATGCCGTGGGAAAACTCGACCGCCAAGGTCTTGCCCGTGTCGCCCAGACCCAGCAGGCTTAGGAGTTCATCGCAACGCGCCTGCGCAATGGCTGCGGGAAGTCGGTACATTCGTCCCACGAAAACGAGGTATTCGCGGGCGGTAAGGTTCTCGAAAAGACAAAGGTCCTCGGGCAACACGCCAATGCGCCGTTTGATTTCAAGGGCGTTTGACTCCAGGTCGAGACCGAGCAGCCTGACCGTGCCGGACGTTGGCGCGAGGAGCCCGGTGAGCATCTTGATAGTGGTCGATTTGCCTGCCCCATTGGGACCCAGGAAACCATGGAAACTTCCGCGTTCGACACGGATGTCAACCCCGTCCACGGCGCGCTTCGTGCCGAAGGTTTTCGTCAGGGCGTTTGTCTCAACGCAGAGGTCCATGGAGCCCCCTTTCTCGGGCGACGGGTCCCGTTCGCAGGCGCGGCTTCAAGTCAACCGGGCCACCGCGTCCCGCGCCCAGGCGAGGCAGACCCGGCTCGCCCCTTCGCGGCTGCCGCCTGTCAGGTGTTGACCATATTCATCGCGCAACGCCTCGGGAAAATCCTCGGCGCGTACATGCGTCTCCAGCGATACATGGCCCGCGTAACCATCGTCCTTCAGGGCCTGGAATTGACCCTGCCAATCCACCACGCCCTGGCCCATGTACTGGCAGCGTACCCGGCCGTCCTCGCCGGGACCGGCGTCCTTCATGTGGACGTGGCAAATGTCTTCGCGGATGCACGCGTAACCGTCCGGGTAGGCCGGCGTATCGGCGGCATCGGGATCATGCACATGGTTCGCCGGGTCCCACACCACCTTCACCCGCGGGCACCCCAGCCTGTCCAGGAAACACCGCGCATGGCCCGCAGTGCCCACGTAGCAGGAATGTTCGTTTTCCAGCCCCAGCACCACGCCCTTCTCTTCGAGAATCGCGGGCACCGGCGCGAAGGCCGCGATCATGGCCTCCCAGGGCTTTTCCCCTTGGATTCGCTTCCAGAAGGCGAAGCCCCGCACCACGGCGCATTCCCATTCGTTGGCCATATCGGCGCAACGGCGCAGGATATCCATGTGATCCGCCACTTCGGCGGGATGGTCAAGGTCGCATTTACCGAAGGGCGATCCCACGCTGCACACGCGCATCCCGTGATCCGCCACCACGCGGCCCACCTCGCCCACCTGCTTCGGTGTAAGATCCTGGACCGGCGTGTCCCAAACGCTTCGGATCTCAACACCTTCCACATCATATTCCCTGCATACTCGGCAGGCATGGGCCAGGTCCTGGGAAATCTCGTCGCTAAACGCAGCCAGCTTGAACATGCTTTCTCCTTCCGTGAAACCTGTTAAGAATGTACCAGTATAGCCGTGCCTCTGCAACGAAGAAAAACGGATACGGTTGAGCGGCATTTGCGAAATGGCGGATCTTTTTTCCCTTACCCGTGACGTTCCGTACCAATGGTCACGAATACGTGTTTGCCCCTCTCTTCCGTCATTCGCGGGGATGACGGTAACGTAGAAGCGGCTTCCAGCCGCTTTGAAGAGGCTGGAAGCCTCTTCTACTTTTCGTAACGGTTCACGGAGCGCACGACCCTGTCGGTGCCGTCGGCTCCAGGCGGAGGAGGTAGGGACAAGCTCCCGCTTGTCCGTTGGCCGAACGTGGCTCCCCGCGGCGAGGGCGCTCCCCCTTGGCGTGAGGCATTCGCCGCAACAGGTCGCGCGGGAGCGCGACCCTACCGAATTACCGGGAATGGTGGCTGCTTTTTTCTGGAACCACGGGGTTCCATGGAGATCCCTCACAAACCGGTACCGAAGCAGGACGGTTCGTTCCCGCTCCCCGCATCGATGGAGACCGAAGCGCGGGACGCCTACGTTCGGGATGACAAAGAAGGCCGGTCCGCATGGGGGGTACGCCAAGGGTGGGGCCAACCCTGAAGTACGCTTAATCCGGACGAGCCTCTTTGTGCCATCCGTGGAACCGCATATTCGCTCCCGGTTCCGCTTTCGCGGACATCATCCTCTCGAAAAGGGCACCTTCTCCGGGTCAAGTGCGACGATGGGGGAGGAGACGATATAATGACGTTTTCAACGTACGTCGCAGGGAAATCCTACATGCACTTCAGCGCCGTTGACTGGCATGACTCGCTGCCGTCCACCAACACCTTCCTCAAGGACCGTGTGTCGGATGATCCCGGCCTGTGTTCCGGGCAGGTCGTCGCGACCCTTCGGCAAACGGCCGGACGCGGCCGTTATTCACGGACTTGGATGGCGTCGGCGCACCGCGATCTGACCTTTTCATTCCTCTTGCGTGCCGAGGTGGAGTTTCGCTGGATGCCCCTTCTTCCCATGGCGGTATCCCTCGGCGTGTCCGATTACCTCCGCCACCTGGGAATTCCGGCGGAGGTGAAATGGCCGAACGACGTCGTGGTGGCGGGCCGGAAGATCTGCGGTATCCTGTCCGAGTTCCTGCCCGGGGCGGGGCCGCCGCCTGCCGTAGTGGTTGGCGTGGGGCTGAACCTGGGCATGACGCCGAAGGAGGCGGCGCGCATCGACCGACCCGCTACGTCGGTCCGAATGGAGCGCGGCCATGCCCCCGAACCAAAGGTCGCGCTCGAAGCACTGCTTCCCGCGATTTCCCCCTGGATTGACCGCTGGCGGGTGGCGGGGTACGCCGGGCTGTGCGATGCGTGGGAAGCCCGGGTTATCGGCCGGGGTCGGGAGGCGACCGTGGGCGAGGGTGCCCGGCAGCGGCACGGCGTTATCGAGGGCTTTGGCAATGGGGGGGAGTTGCTCTTGCGCGAAGCCGATGGCCGTGTCGCGGTGATCACTATGGGCGATGTCGTGTTACAGGGTTAATGCCGGAAATGGACGAACAGCCGTCCGAAGTTCTTGCTGTCTTTCTCGACCCGGTGGTAAAGCGCCTTGATGTCCGGACGCTGAAGGAAACGCAGTACGGTCTTCTTCAACTGGCCGCTGCCCTTGCCGGGGATGATCTCCACCGTGGCGATGCGTTTGTCCACGGCCTCCCGTATGACCCGGTTCAGTTCCGATTCGATGCTGTGGCCCCGGTTGTAGATGTCGTGCAGGTCCAGCTTCAGTTTCGCCATGGCTTACTCCACCGCCGCGGGTTTGGGGTTCACCGTCACGCAGTCCACCATCACCACCTTGCCCCTGGCCGCGGGATTTTTGCCCACCACGGCGACCTCCACGTCGTGTTTCCCGGCGGTGAGCGCGATCTCACCCAGTATCTGATGACCCAACGGCGTGTTGGCGTTCAGCAGGTAGTTGTCCAGCGGCTCCGCGCGGTAGGTGTCCACGGGGGCGCCCACGTCGTGCCCGTCGATGCGCACCTGCGCGATGGCACCGTGGTCGCTGGCGATGTACTGCACGCCGATGACATAGGTACTGTCCGTCGGCACGTCAAAAGGCTTGCCCGTGGCCACGCGGGTATCGCCGTCGAAGGCCGCCCCCAGACTGTTGCTCCACCCGCTCGAATAAGTGGACATATAGACCAGGTGCGTCTTGGGCGCGCCTTACCACTCCACCGCGCCCGGCAGCAGAAAGGCCGGCCCCAGCGTGGCGGGATCGCGGTCGGGATTGAGCGGGGGAAAAGGCTGGTGCGGCTCGTCCTGGTACCAATAAGCCACGCTGGAGAAATCCGCCTTCGCCGCGTTCTGGGGCCGGTTCCCATGTTCGATTTCCACGCGGATGCTTTCGCTGAAATTCACCCGGTCCAGGATGTGGAAGCGGTAGCACGCCACCTGGAGCTTCTCCGGATCCTTCAATATCAGCCCATGGTACGGAGCGTTGAACGGCCCGTCGATAAAATAAAACCCTCCCTGAAAGTAGTCCTCCCCGCCCGTGCCCCGAATGGAAGCCGTCTCCTCGCCGTCAATGAAAATATGTTCATCCCCTTCGAGAAAATTCAACCGGTGGCCCTTCCGGCAGGCCTGCATGAACAGCGCCACCCCCGCGAAATAGCCATCGCCCTTCGCATCGAGAATGCGGTACCGCTCCCCGCGAACGGTCGGATGCTCCCGCCGCCATTGCGCGTGAAAGTAGAGCGCATCCTTGGGCAACCGCCTGTAGTGTTGCCCCAGGAAGTGAAAAAAGATGTTCACCGATTGGTCCAGCGTACTCTCCACTTCGATACGGGCGTGTTTCCGGAAGGGCATGGGAAAATAGGCATAGAAACCCCCGCTCGTCACACCGAGATAAGGCGATATCCACGGCGTGCGCCGGGAGAAACCATTGCCGAAGAAATCGCCGAAGGGCACTTCCACGCTCGGCGTGTCCTCATCGTCCCAGTACATGCGCAAGACAAGGTGGCGCAAGTACCTATTCCCCGGTTGCGGCAGTCCCGTGCAAGTGAACCACATGTTCTGAAGAATCGCGGGCCCTTCCACATCGGCCAGCACCACCGTTTCCCCCGGTCCCACCGGCCAGGCATCGTAGCCCTTCGGACTGTGGCTCGACACCTGGAATGTGCGCCCCTGGTCCTTCTGGTAGAGGGGCGGCGGACCCGCCGACGCCGTTCCACGGACCATCATCACCAGTACCGCCCACGCCAGGCAGCGTTTCAGCATTTTCCATTCCGCAATCATCACGCATCGCTCCCCCGGTGAACCGGTTGACATGCCTGGAGCCCTCGTCATCACACGCGGCCTGGAGTTTACCAGAGCCGTCCGCCCCATGTCAGGAACCTGGATTCGGGCCAATGGTTCTGTGGCACGCTCCCCGCGCGATGGACAAGTGAAAGCCTTTCATGGGTGAGGAGCCAGGCTCGGGAACAGGCTCAATCGTCCCTGCGGGACGAAGCGTCATGGCCTCTACGGGACGGATGTGGGCTTGGCCCCCCCCAGCGGGCTGTCCGTGGCATCGCAGGGCACCCCGGACCCCCATGACCTTCGCGCCCCGTGTTCCGGAGCGGCGCGGCCCAAGGACCGAGGGAGAGCTTCCCCTTCAGCGACCACCAACCCCCTCGGCAACAAAGCCCCTTGCGGACGGGGCAACGCCGCCAGCACCCCGAAGGGGGGGGGAGGGGGGGAATGCCATTCCCCTGCAAGGGGTAGTCCCGGTCCCGAGATTTTTTCAGATTTTTTTCGCGTTTTCTGAAATCGCCCCTCGCTCTTTGGAACATGCTACCCGAAGCGTTGGACATGGCGCCCCTTTTTTTCTATGATAGCTGTATAAAGTATGCATATCCGGTGGTAGGTCGTGAGGAAAATGGGTGAAGCCGGGGGTACGGTATTGACAGCGTTTCCGTCTGCCGCTCCCGGCGGACGGAGGACAAGGCATGGAGTCTCGAGTCGCTCGCATCGCAACGGCGGGGTTGCTCCACGATATCGGGAAGTTCTGGCAGCGCACGGGGGAGCCACGGCCCTTAGGGCACGATGAGGCGGAACACTTCGCCAACACCTATGCCCATACGCTGTGGACGGGGCAGTTTCTGGAGCGCCACCTTGAGGACGCTGAGGCGACGAGTTGGGCGCGCATGCACCACCACCCCGACAGCCGCGAGGCCTATCTCCTCTCCCTGGCGGATTGGCTTTCTTCCGGCGAACGCATGGAGGATGCCGCGCAGGCCACCGACAAGCCCCAGGCCGCGCGCCTGCTCAATCTCCTCGGTCGAATAGCCCCCGACAAGGCTGAAGGCGCACAACGAGACACCTACTTCCCCTTGGCCATGCACGGCGATTTTGATCATTTTTTCCCGGAGCTGGGTGCCCGGTGCGGCGAGGCGGACTACGCGGCCCTGTGGAAAGACTTCGTGGCGGCCGTGGCGGCCTTTCCGGGCCGTCCCCTTCCCCATCGCACCTGGCTGGCGCTCATGCGCCGCTACACCTCCCGCGTGCCTGCCGCGACCCCCACGCGGGTCGGTGCCTACGTCCCCGACATCAGCCTCTTCGATCACTGCCGGACCGTGGCCGCGCTGGCGGCCTGCTTTCTCGCCGACGACATGAGCGAAGCGAGGGCCTCGGAGCTGCGGACCGCGATTACGATGCGCAACCCCGATTTGCCGGTGCTCCAGGAACCCATCTGTACCCTCGTCTGCGGCGACCTTTCGGGCATCCAGAACTTCCTCTACACCATCGTGTCCAGCAAAGCGGCCAAAACCCTCAAGGGCCGCTCCTTCGCCCTGCAGCTTATCGCCGATGCCTGCGCCGCCGAGGTCTGCCGCGAGGCGGGCGTACCCGAGACATGCATCATCTATAACGGCGGCGGCCGCTTCTACGCCCTGCTTCCCCTCGGGGCCAACGTGGACCAGACCGCCCACCGCCTCTCCCGTCTGCTCCACCGCCACGTGGGCGCGGACCTGACCGTGCAGGTGGGCGGCATCGAAGTGGGCGCGGCGGATTTCAGGCCGGAGCGCTTTTCCACCCAATGGGCCGAAGCGGCCAAAGCGGCCGCCAGGGCGAAGCAACGCAAACTCACCCACATCGCCCGCGAGGACTACAACGCCGTCTTCGGCTTCCAGGACACGGGCGGCCAGGCGGCCAAGTGCCCCGTGTGCGGCCGGGAGGTCGAGGGGGGCAACGGCGCCGACGGGGAACTCTGCGACCCGTGCAACCACTACGTGGACCTCGGCCAACGCATCGCCACCGCGAAGTGGCTCGCATGGCGCGCCCCTACAGACCGCCCGACCGGCCTCAACCGTTTCTTCGCGGAACTCGGTTTCGAGGTGAGCCTCGAAAGGGAACTCAGGAACCTGGACTTTTCGCCCACGGCGCTCATGCAACTGGGCGATTTCGACCCCGAAGCACTACACGAGCTTCCGCGTACCGCCACCGCCCCTTCCTACGGACACCGTTTCGCGGCGCGGAGTTGGGCCCTGGGCAACGAGGGCGGGATCAAAACCTTCGAGGAACTGGCGAAGGAATCCACCGGCGCGAATAAGCTGGGCGTGTTCCGGGCCGACGTGGACAACCTGGGCGCCCTCTTCGCCACGGGCCTCGGCGAGCGCGCCTCCCTCAGCCGCGTGGCCACCCTCAGCGCCCTGTTGAAGGATTTCTTCGAGGGCTACCTGGACCACGTGGTCGAAACGGAGTACCACGGCGAAGTGGGCGTGCTTTATGCCGGCGGCGACGACCTCTTCGTGGTGGGCGCGTGGAACCGGGTCATCGACTTCGCCCTCGACCTGCGGGAACGTTTCGACGACTTCAGCGGCCTCAACCCGAACTTCACCTTTTCGGGGGGCGTGGCGATGGTGGACGACCATCTGCCCCTGCGCCACGCGGCCGACCTGGCCCATCAATACGAGGAGGCCGCCAAGCAATACGTTCGCAAGGGCCGCGAAAAAAACGCCATCACCCTCTTCGGCGTGCCCGTGGGCTTCGAGGAGATGGACCGCTTCCGCGACTTCCACCGCCTCCTGCTTGCTCTGCTCAAGCCCGAAGGCCCCCTGCCGAAGGCCTTCCTGCGGCGGCTCTACGATGTGTGGGAGGTATACCGGCGCGAGCAACTTTTTGTGGCGAAGACCCGGCCCGGCCTGTCGCTGGAGGATCTCAAGCAGAAGGCCCGGTGGCAACGGTGGCGCTGGATGCTCACCTACGGCCTGCGCGATTTCGCCAAGCGCCACAAGGACGCGGAAAATGATATCGCGGCAATCCAGGCGCGTATCCTGGACGCCAACGAGGCCATAGAGGACCGGCTCGGGCTGCCCTTGCGGTGGACCGAACTGCTACTGAAGGAGGATCATTGACATGGGACAGTTCGCGGTTGCCGTCCGGAACGGCATCGACAACGAGTTCATTAAATGGGCCGAAGGCTTTGGCCGGGAAATCAGCCGACAGGTCAGCACCAGCCAAATAAGAGGCATCTTCGGCAGCATCAAGAAAATGGAGATGGCGGGGGACCTGGACATGCCCTCCCTGCTGCTGCTCAAGCCACGGATCGCCTATGCCGTCGCCCGAAGCAGAAACCTTCGCGATTTGGGCGATGAACTCCAGTCGGCCATTGACGCCGTGGACAAGTCTGACGATGATAAGCAGCGAAGGGCGCGCTTCCGCCGTTTCTGCCAGGGATTCGAGGCCATTCTCGCATACCACCGCGCCGCGGGCGGCAAATAGAAAAAGGAAGAAATCATGAGTGAACAAGGCACCATCACCCACTTGGGCCGCATTAAGATCAGCGGCGAAATCGAGACGGTCACGGGAATGCACATCGGCGGGAACGAGATCGGCCTGGCCATCGGCGGCGCGGACAACACGATCATCCGCAACGGCCTTGACGGTCGCCCCTATGTTCCCGGTTCTTCCCTCAAAGGCAAAATGCGCTGCCTGTTGTAACGCATATATCGCGGGAAAAAGCTCAAACGTGTTGGCAACTCCCGCATCCACGTCTGCGATGACCTTCAGGATTACGAAGAATGCTTCATCTGCCACCTCTTTGGCGTAACCCCCGAAGACATCCGCCGCCTGGGCGGCGAAAGCCTGCCCACGCGGCTCCTGGTGCGCGACGCCATGATGGCGGAAGAGACCGCGAAGACCCTGGAGCGCAGTCTCTACACCGACATGCCCATGAGCCAGGTGAAAACGGAGGTCGTCATCGACCGCATCACCTCGGCGGCTACGCCGCGCCAGATGGAGCGGGTGCCCGCGGGCGCGCGCTTTGATTTCGAGATGGTCTTCAACCTCTACCGCGAGGGCGACCTGGACTGGCTGAAGTACGTGGCCGAAGCCATGGAAATGCTGGAGCACGACTACCTCGGCGGGCAGGGCTCGCGGGGCTACGGCCAGGTCCGCTTCGTCAACTGCACCGTTACCGTCGCCTCCTTCAACGGGCGCGACCTCGACGCCGCGCCACAGGTCGGGGCGCTCAGGAAGCAGTTGGCCGGCCGGGCCGGGGGTTCGGCGGCATGAGCATCTACCGTGTACGCCTGGAACCCTTGGCCCCCTTTTACGTGGCGCCCCACGGCCGCGCGCGAAAATCCGGGGCCCTCGTCCACTCCGACACCCTCCACGGCGCCCTGGTCGCCGTGGCCGCCCTCACCGGGTCGCCCCTCCTCGACCGGGCCCCCGAACTGCGCCTCAGTTCCCTCTTCCCCTTCTGGCGTGATCTTTTCCTCTACCCCAAGCCCTTTTTCCACCGCCCGGGACAACAGCCCGAGGGGGACGTGAAAGGCCGGAAGCGGTGGAAGTCCGTCTCCCTCCTCTCCGAGAAACTCCTGGCCACCTGGCTCCGGGGCGCGGCGGTGCCCGAGGCGGAGATCCGGGTGCTGCCGGGCGGGGCCGCCGTGCTCGCGTCGGAATTGGAAGGCCGTCCCGCACCGCCCGACGCCCTGGTGGTGGAGGAGTTCTCCACCGCCGTGGTCATCGACCGGGCGGGCGGCGCCACCACCCCCTTCGACCGGCGGGGGCTGCGCGTCAATACCGGCAAGGGCTGCGGCGCCTGGTTCTTCGTCGAACTGGAAAAAGGCCACCTCCCGTCATTCCAGCGCCTCGTGCAGGAACTGGGCGAGCAGGGCCTCGGTGGTGAACGCTCCGTGGGCTATGGCCGCTTCGACCTCCTCGGCATCGAGGAATGGACGGACCGGACGGCCCTCTTCGGTACGGCGGACGCCCCGGACTTCTTTTCCCTCAGTCTCTATCTCCCCACGCGCGACGAGGTGGACCGGGGCGTGCTGGACGCCCCCGCCGCCTACGACTGCGCCCTGCGCGGCGGCTGGATACACGGCCCCGGCGGCAGCGACCAGCGCAAGCGCAGCCTTCGCATGTGCGTGGAGGGCAGCGCCTTCCCCGCGGTGGCCCCACGCCACGGCGACATGCGCGACGCGCGGCCCGCCGCTTTCACCGCCCACCCCGTGTGGCGTTCCGGCCTGGCCTTTGCCCTGCCCTGTCATCTTCCCAAGGAGGCGCCCCATGACCCATGATCGCGTTCAAGGCGTGCTCAGGCTCACGCCACTCACCCCCGTCCACATCGGCTCCGGGGAAAAGTACATGCCCATCGACTACGCCGTCGACCAGGGCCGTTTCAAGCTCAAAGACGTGCGCGCCTTTTTCGAGGCAAACCGCGACAACCCCCAATTCGCCCTCGACGCCGTGGCTTCGGGCCTCAAGCTGGACGACGACTTCCTCCGATACGACCTCCCCTTCCATGGCGAGGCGCCCGCCACACCACGGCGGCAGGCCCCCCAGCGGAGACCGCAACGGCCAGGCGGCGGTGGACGAGGACAGCGCACCGGCCCCAGGATTGACCCAAGGATGGCCAGGCTCATGCGCCAGGCGGAACGCCGGCATCCCACGCCGCCGCAACAGGCCCCGGCCCCCCGCGAGGACCGCACCGGCGAAGTGGCCGCCTTCGTCAAGGATCCCTTCGACCGATTCTTCCTCCCCGGCTCCTCCGTGAAGGGCGCCCTTCGCACCGCCCTCGCCTGTGCCCTCGCCGAACACCTCCACCTGGGACGGGAAATCCAACAGGCCGTCCGAAGCCGTCGGCCACCACAATGGGCCGGCATAGACCTGAACCAACGACTCTTCGGCAAGGTCATCGAGGACGGCATGAAAGCCTTCGTACTCCGCGACTCCGCCCCCCTCGGCCCCGAACACTTCGCCGTCACCCCCGTGCGCGTCATGAACGTCACCCGCCGGGGCTTCGAGGAGAAACGCGGCATGAAGATCCTCCTCGAAAGCCTCATGCCCGGAGAGACCGCCGTCGAACTGCCCTGCTACCTCGACACGTGGCGCCTCGAACACGACACGGACCTCGCACGCGCCCTCGGCGGAAAAACCGTGGCCCTCCTCCGCGACCCCAAGGCCCTCGCGGCCGCCCTGCGCCGGAACGGCCGGGCCCTGGCACGCATCGAAGCCGATTTCTACCACGACCAGCAGCAGGAGGCCCACGCCCGCTTCTTTCGGGAACTCGCCGCGAAAGACGCCGCCTGCATGCCCCTGGGCTACGGCACCGGCTGGCATACCAAGACCATCGGGCCCATGCTGCAACCCCAAGACGTGAAGGCCATGCGCGATGCCTTCGGTCGCGGCAGGGACGGACGGCCCAACAAACGCATGGGCGCCCCCGGCGTGGACCTCTTCCCCAAAACCCGAAAATGGGCGCGCGGGCCGAAGGGCTGGCAGCCCATGGGATGGCTCAGGGTGGACCTGCTTTTCGAAGATTGAAAAACACACGCCAACCGGCCACCACCTTCGAAAAAACGCAACAGGGTATGTTATAAGTGCCATTTGTGAAAAGAAGATTTTCAGTGAAACCTACACATGATCCTGTATGTTGCGGCTATCCTAGCCGCAACATACAGGATGGCACGAATCAAAAACCTCAATTTCGCAAATGCCTCTATAAGGACTTGCCATGAAAACACCGGGTAAAAAACACGGTTTGAGCGCCTGGACCGGCCCCCTGCCACCCCCAGATTCGAAAAGGAGCGAATGACATCGATAAACCCATACCACGGAGGATCTTAGGATGAAACAACTTGGGGCCTCACGGCGGCAAAACCTGCGTAAGTCCTTGAAAAGCCCGTATTACCCCCCATGACCTGATGAAGAAGGGATCGAAACAATTTCAGCAGGTGACGGCGTTCATTCTTTCCGACGTCTATTACCCCCCATGACCTGATGAAGAAGGGATCGAAACACTGGTTACCATGACTCCCCCTCTGCGTCGGCGCGTACCACCCTATTACCCCCCATGACCTGATGAAGAAGGGATCGAAACGGCAATCAGCACCGTTTCCCCACAATTATCGCACGATTACCCCCCATGACCTGATGAAGAAGGGATCGAAACGAGGTCGTTGACCCGCTCCGCATAGACCAGTTCCGTAATTATTACCCCCCATGACCTGATGAAGAAGGGATCGAAACCTCCATCATCATCAACACATTCGCGGCACCATTTTTCATTACCCCCCATGACCTGATGAAGAAGGGATCGAAACACACTCACAGTCTGAAAAATCGTTTAACGTTTCGAACTATTACCCCCCATGACCTGATGAAGAAGGGATCGAAACAGGTACTGGTCATCGTGATCCCCTCTCTGTGCCGGCATTACCCCCCATGACCTGATGAAGAAGGGATCGAAACACACACACGTTTTTCATATTCCCAGATCCTCCTAGTTTATTACCCCCCATGACCTGATGAAGAAGGGATCGAAACAAGCGCCACAAATCCAGTTCGCCACCGTCCGCGATGGAGATTACCCCCCATGACCTGATGAAGAAGGGATCGAAACGCCCTGACAAACACACACGTCTTTCATGTTCTCAGGTCATTACCCCCCATGACCTGATGAAGAAGGGATCGAAACTTGGCGAGGCCGATGTAAGGTAGGTGGGTGTTGATGTACCAATTACCCCCCATGACCTGATGAAGAAGGGATCGAAACACCTACACCGTCCGTATGGAGCTCCCACTCCGGCGTTATTACCCCCCATGACCTGATGAAGAAGGGATCGAAACTGGTCACACGGCGCGAAATACTGACCCATGCACGCATTACCCCCCATGACCTGATGAAGAAGGGATCGAAACCAATCGCAGTCCGAAAAATCGGATAACTTTTTAAATATTACCCCCCATGACCTGATGAAGAAGGGATCGAAACGAGTAGCGTTTTGCTGTCCATTTTCTTCTCCTTGTTTGTTAGGTTAATTACCCCCCATGACCTGATGAAGAAGGGATCGAAACCACGTTGTTGCCATCGATGCTCAGCCTCCCTTCGTACCCTATTACCCCCCATGACCTGATGAAGAAGGGATCGAAACAAGGATACCCTACGGCGGGCATTTGGGTTAATCTGGCAATTACCCCCCATGACCTGATGAAGAAGGGATCGAAACCGCCCCGGGCGCATACGCTTCAATGCACACGTAGTCCGATTGCCCCCCATGACCTGATGAAGAAGGGATCGAAACACTGGAGTCAGCGACATTCACGTAAATCGCCGGTTATTTTTCTATTATTGCCATCTGATGAAGAAGGGATCGAAACACTGGAGTCAGCGACAATAAGGATTTTGCGCTGAAGTGCTATTGCCCCCCATGACCTGATGAAGAAGGGATCGAAACTCACGCAGCACAAAGAGTGCCGCATCGTCTAGAGACATTGCCCCCCATGACCTGATGAAGAAGGGTTGGATAAGCTACAATGGTTTTGAACTGCTCTCGGGTCCCGTTCCCTTCTCCATGCTCTTCAAGAAGAAGGGTTGGATAAGCTACAATGGTTTTGAACTGACGAGGTCACCCACGGGGGAGTGGTCGATGGAACTGGTGTTAACGGAATTTGGCACGTCGCTGGGCAAGCGCAGCCGGCGATTGGTGATTCGTCGTAAGGGAAAGGCGGCGGTGGAGGTTCCGGCGTCGGAGGTGACAAACATCCTGGTGACGGGCAAGGGCATCACGGTATCGTCGGACGCCCTGTCGCTTGCGGCACGGCACGGGGTGGTGATCACCTTCCTGAACTACCGGGGCGAGCCTTACGCGAAGGTGATTCCGCCGGAATCCTTTGGTCGGGCGGCATTGCGCCGCCAGCAATTGCTGGCGGTTGAAGACGGGCGCGGCGTGGCGCTGGCAAAGGCCTTTCTTGAAGGGAAACTCCGCAACCAGGCGGCCAACCTGCGCTACTTCGGCAAATCACGCAAGAAAAGCGCTCCGAAAACCTTCGAGCAGCTTCGGGCGGCGTCCGTGGAAGTGGACCGGCTCCTGGAGGAGATGCTGGCCCTGCCGGGGAGATCGCTGTCGGAACTCCGCACTTCCCTGATGAACCGCGAGGCGCGGGCGGCACGGGCCTACTGGTCGGGCATCCGTGCGGTGTTGCCCGCCGCGGCGCACTTTGAAAAGCGTAAGCGCCGGGGGGCGAAGGATCCCTTCAACGCGTGCCTGAACTACGGTTATGGTATTCTCTATTCCCGCATCTGGAGCGTACTGATGGTGGTGGGGCTGGATCCCTACGCGGGTTTCCTGCACGCCTACCGGGACAACAAGCCGACGCTGGTATTCGATTTTATCGAGGAGTTCCGCCAGATGGCGGTGGATCGCGTGATGGTGGCGTCTTTCTCGAAGGGATGGCTTCCCGCGTTTGACGAAGAGGGCCACCTGGACGGGGCGAGTCGAAAAAAACTGGCGACGCGGGTGTTGAAGCGACTGAATCAGCGGATGCGATACGAAGGGAGGGAGACGAAGCTCGTGGACCTTATTAAATCGGAGGCACGGGAAATAGCCGCGGTGTTGCTCAACGCGCAGGCCCACCGGCCTTACGTGGCGGCGTGGTGAGGTGAGCCCGTGCAGACCCTTGTGGCCTATGACATCGGCGACGACCGGCTTCGGCTCCTGGCGGAACGAAGCTGCCGGGACGCGGGCATGATCCGCGCGCAGTTCAGCGCTTTCCTGGGGGATTTGAGCCCGGAACAGCGGGACGCGCTTCGGCGCACTCTCGAAAGAATCGTGCGGGAACATGGGGAGCGGGAGAAGGAGGAACAGCGGAAACAGCGGCTCTTCATCCAGATCTTCCCCATTTGCGCGGCGGACTTCGCGGCGTCGTGGACCATCGACCGGCAGGGCGGCGGCCCGGCCCAACCCGACATGGATCCCGAGGTGATGGTATTGTAAGTGGGAGAGGAAGGTGTCCCCCGCTTTTCGGCCCCGGTGCCAATGGCCCTCTTTGCCGCCGTTTCCCGGGTCGTGAAGGGTTACGATTACGGTTTATTGAACCGCAACCTGGGGAAACGGAAAGTATTGGAGAAAGCGCGTGGAAACAACGATCTGTCTTATCGCCAATGTGGGGCAACGTGACCTCCAGGAAAACGGCGCGCCGCTGGACTCGAAAAGGCTTCGGGCCGAGGGGGAACGCATCGACGCGGAATACGATGCCTGCAAGGCCCGGCTGAGCATGCCCATGCTGAGCGCCGCGTTGCGCCAGGTTGAACTGGAGCAGGGGCGAAAGGTGTCGAAGGTGCTGCTGGTGGCCACGGACCAGGCGAATGAACGATTCCGCGCGGGGGACACGGTCTCGTGCGCCAGGGTGCTGGCGCGGATGCTCCGGGAAGAACTGGGCAACACTCCGCAAGTCGTAATGATCGACCAGGAACCCTTCCGCTATGACGCGATGCTCAGCTTTTTCCAAAGGAAGGTGGTCACCCGAAAGACTGCCCGGGCGGACGTGGTCTACGTGCTCTGCGCGGGCGGCACGCCCGCCTGCATCACCGCCCTCCTGCTGGCGGCCATTGGGCACTTCCGCGAAAAGTGCCGCGCCCTGGTGGTGGGGCAGGGGAACACGGTGGCCACGCCGCTGGCCGTGGGGGCGCAGGTGTTGGATTCGTACCGCCGCGAGGGACTGGAGCGGCTGCTGGAACGCTATGATTTTAGCGCCGTGGCGGCGAACAGGGGTCATCCTGAGACCGCTCAGCATATCGCGGCGGCGGCCGCCGCCCGGCTCAATTTCGACTTTGCCGCCCATCACCGGATTCTCACGGAGCTGGCGCGTACCGGGGAGGCTGTCGTGCCCGATGGCTGGCTGGAAGAAGCGGGCCTGCTCGCGCTGGGGGACCGCAGCGCCGCCCTGCGCGACCTCTACTGGAACGCGGTGGTGAAATGGGAACGGAACGAGTGCTGTGATTTTCTCGGGCGCGTGTGGCGCCTCATGGAGTCGGGGTTGCAAACGGCCCTCGGCGAAGTGTCGGATCTCACCTTCGACGGCACGGTGAAGTCTGACAATGCCTTCAAGAAGTGGGCGGAATCCGTACCGGGCTTGATCGGCTTCCTGCAAAAGGCCGATCTCGCCCCGAGAGCCAGCACGCCCGTCATGGAGAAGACGCTTCAATTTCTCGTGGAGCAGGAGGAGAACGGCCTGGCCCCGGACCGGCGGGTGCGTTTTCGCCTGTTCCTGGAGACGATGCCGGTGTTCGGCCGTGCCCGCAAGCTGCGCAATCGTTCCATCATCGCCCACGGGTTCCAGGGACTGAACAGGCAGGATATCCTGGATGCCTTGGAGAAAGACGAGGAGGGCATGCTGGAAACGCTGCGTACGCTCCTGGATTGCTTTGGGGTGACCGCGGGGGAGAACATCTATCAACCCTACGTCCAGGCCATTCGCCAGGCGGCCGGGACGGGGCGTTAGGCCATGCTGGACAAACTTTACGCCCGGCGCTATACCGTCCACTTCCGCACCGAAGAAGCCATGTTGCTGCCGGCCTACAAGGGCGCGACCTTCCGCGGCGCCCTGGGCTTCGCCTTCAAGAAGGTCGCTTGCGCCCTGCCGCGAAAGAACTGTCCCGCCTGCCTGCTGCGGCACCGTTGCGCCTACAGTGTATGCTTCGAAACCCCCGTGCCGGAGAGAACCGCGATGATGCGGCGCTACCCCTACGCGCCGCACCCCTTCGTCATAGAGCCGCCCGCGGACCTGAAAACCCGGTATGAAGCCGGGGAAGCCCTCGATGTGGGGCTTTGTATCGTGGGCAAAGCCAATGAATACCTGCCCCAGTTCATCTACGCTTTCGAGGAAATGGCCGGCGCGGGCCTCGGGCGCGACCGCGCGAAGGCATCGCTACTATCCCTCACGGCCATGGAGGACGGGCGTGAACGCACGGTCTATGACCATGCTTCCGAGCGTCTCGAAGGGGAGGCTCCGACCATCGACTCCTCCGGCGTGGCCGATCGTGCGAAGGCGCTTGAGGACCGGGACCTTCGCATTACCTTCGAGACGCCCATGCGGCTGAAGGTGAAAGGACACTTCTGCGAGGAGCCGGCCTTGGGCAACCTCTTTCCCGCGCTCCTGCGCCGCCTCGGGGCCCTCGGCTACTTCTTCTGCGACGGCGAACCCGACCACGATGTGCATCCCCTGCTCGAAGCCGCCCGCGCCACCGAGACCCGGGCATCCCATGTGGCCTGGCAGGACTGGAGCCGCTACTCCAGCCGCCAGCAGGTGCGCATGCAACTCGGCGGCTTCACCGGAAGCGCCACCTACACCTGCCCCGCCCCGGAGCTGCTTCCCTACCTTCTCTGGGGCGAACAGCTCCATCTCGGCAAAGCCAGTGCCTTTGGCCTGGGCAAGTACCGTGTGGACGCGCCCGGCGGGGACAGTGAAGGCGGACCGGCATCGTGCCTTTCCATGAATATCCGTGAAACCTGATTTCAAGTATTTGCGTCACTGCTGTCCAGGAAAAGCTGTTTTGGACAGGAGTGGAACTGCCCCATAAAGTGTCTCATTCCCACGGTCCCCCGTGGGAATGCCTGTTGCCGCCGCCCCCGCGGCCGGCCATGAACAGCAGCTATCGCCCTTGAGCCGGCGATTTCCGTCGCCATTCCAGCACACTACGACAGATAAGAGCGCGCGTCAATACGCTACCACTTGGACGCGCGCTTTGCTGCGGGATTTTGGTTTGGCGCGCACGGTAATCTCTATATCCTGCCCAAGGGCGTTGAGGAAGCGAAAGAGGCGGTCGGTGGAGAAACCGCGCAGTTGGCCTCGGGAGAGGGCCGACACCTTGGCTTGGTCGATGTCGAGCAACGCGGCGGCGCGTTTCTGCGTGAGTTTCCTCTCTTGGATGATCGCCCCAATCCGGCGGGCCAATTCCGCTTTGGCCAACGCTTCCGGGGGGGTGGCTACACCAAGATCGGCAAAGACATTGCCAGAGCTCTTCCGAATGGATTCATGGTCCACCAT